>JBEPVJ010000246.1:0-4616 GCA_041691095.1 Gemmatimonadales bacterium | reverse complement strand
CGGTACGTGGCGCCTCCGAGCTGAGCCTTGATTTTCGTCCCGGCGCCGACATGCAGTACGCCTTGCAGCAGGTGCAGTCGCGGGTGTCCGGTGCCGGGACCTCGCTGCCGCCGGGCATCGAGATCGCCGTGGAGCGGCTCACGCCCTCGGTCTTCCCGATGATCCAGTACGAGCTGACTGGCGGAGATCCGGTAGTGCTCCGGGATCTCGCAGAGATCCTGATCAAGCCCCGGCTGGCCCGGCTGCCCGACGTCGGTGATGTGGAAGTCGCCGGGGGACTGGTGCGCGAGGTGTCGGTGGTGCTCGATCCCACCCGGCTGGTCGCCAACCGGATCGGTGTGAATGAGGTGACCAAGGCGATCGTCGCCTCCAACCAGCTCACCTCGGCGGGCCGGGTCGACAAGGAATATCGGCAGTTCAGCGTGCTGGTGTCGGGACTCGCCCCGGGGCCCGAGGCAGTCAAGACCATCGTAGTGCGTCGCGAAGGAGCTCGTTCCATCCAGGTGGGCGACCTGGGCGACGTGAGCTACGGCGCCGAGGACCTGTTTCAGCTGGCCCGCGGCAACGGGCAGCCGGCGGCTCTCATAAACGTCTCCCGGCAGCCCTCGGGCAACACTCTCGAGGTCGAGCGCGCGGTCGAGGCGGCGGTGGCGCAGCTCCGGCCGCTCCTGCCGACGGGCGTGAAGATGGAAATGGTCTACAACCAGGGCAACCTGGTGCGGGACTCGATCGGCAGCGTGCGGGACGCGATGCTGATCGGCGGGATCCTCGCGATGATCGTAATGTTCCTGTTCCTGGGCCGCCCGGCCATCGCGCTGATCGCCGGGCTCTCGATCCCCCTCACCATCGCCGGCACCTTCGTCGGGATGCAGCTGTTCCACGATACGCTCAACCTGATGTCGTTGGGCGGACTGGCGGTAGCCATCGGGCTCATCATCGATGATGCCGTGGTGGTGGTGGAAAACGTGGAGCGCAACCTGGCGCTCCATCCCGGTGAGCCCGTCATGCAGGTCATTCGGCGCGGCACCGACGAGATCTTCGCCCCGGTGGCCGGCTCCACTATCACCACCGTGGTGGTGTTCACGCCGCTGGGATTTCTCGAAGGCGTGGTGGGCGCGTTCTTCCGGTCGTTCTCCCTGGCGCTCGCGGTGGCGGTGTTGTTGTCGCTGGTCTTCGCCATGGCGCTGATTCCTCTCCTGGCCGGCGATTGGCTGTCGGGCCGGGGCCATGGCTCGCTGGAAAAACCGCCTCGCTTTCGAATCTCGCTGGCCCCGCTCGAGCGGGGCTATGCGCGCGCGCTCAATTGGCTGCAGCGCCGGCGCCTCGCGGCGGGCGGGATCGCGCTGGCCGCCGCGGCGCTCCTGATCCTGGTCAGCCGGACCATCGGTACCGGCTTCATGCCGGAGATGGACGAGGGCGGCTTCATTTTCGACTACTGGTCGCCCACCGGTGCTTCGCTTGCCGAGACCGATCAGCTGGTCGGTCGGGCCGAGAAGATCCTCCGCGCCGATCCCGACGTCCAGTCGTTCACCCGGCGCACCGGCAGCGAGCTGGGCTTCTTCGCCACCTCGCCCAACCGGGGCGACATGACGGTCCTGCTCAAGCCGCCCGGCCAGCGGAAGGCGTCGGTGTACGAAGTGATGAACCGAATCAGGGAGCAGGTGCAAACCGAAGTGCCCTCGCTCCGGGTCGAGCTGATCCAGATCCTTCAGGATCTCATTGGAGACCTGGCCGCCGGCGGCAAACCGGTCGAGCTGAAGCTCTTTCATCCCGACATCCGGATCGCGGAGCGCGCCGCGACGGCGGTCGCAGAAGCGGTGGACTCGGTGCCTGGTTTGGTGGACCTGTTCAACGGCGTGCAAGGCAATCTGCCCGAGCTCAAAGTTGAGCTCGATCCGGTACGAGTGTCCCGGCTCGGTCTCTCCATCGAAGAGGCCAGCGCCGAGGCCAGGAGCGCCCTGTTGGGCGGCGCGGCCGGCAGCGTGCGGGAGCCCGATCGCCTGGTGCCGATTCGGGTCAGGGTGCCCGACTCGATCCGCTTCGATCCCCAGGTCGCGACGCGGCTTCCGATCATCGGCCCGGCAGGGTGGGCCATCCTGGGCGAGCTGGGCCGGGTGCATGACACGGTGGACGTGACCGAGCTGACCCGGGAAAACCTGCGGCCCTACGTCGCGGTCACCGGCGAAGTCGATCCTACCGCATCCAGCCTGGGCGCCGTGATGAAAGACATCCGGCACCGGCTCAACGGAGTGCTGCTGCCGCCCGGGGTGACGCTGGAGATCGCGGGGCAGGACGCAAGCCAGAAGGAATCGTTCAAGCAGCTACTGTTGGTGTTCGCGCTGGGCGCCGGCGCCGTGCTCCTGGTGATGGTGATCCAGTTCAAGAGCTTCCGCGGGCCGCTCGCCATCATGTTGGCGGCACCGCTGGGGCTGACCGGCGCGCTGCTCGCGCTGGCAGTCACCGGGGTGCCGTTCAACGTGTCGAGTTTCATGGGGCTGATCCTGCTGATCGGATTGATCGTCAAGAACGGCATCATCCTTCTCGATGCGGCCAAACATTTCCGGGCCCAGGGACTCGAGCCGGCGGAGGCGCTTCATCGCGCCGGGCGGCTTCGGCTCCGTCCGATTCTGATGACCACGCTGTGCACCATCGTGGGGCTCACGCCCCTGGTGCTCGGCCTTGGCTCAGGGGCCGAGCTGCAGCGTCCGCTCGCAATCGCGGTAGTGGGAGGGCTCACGCTCTCGACGCTGGTGACGTTGTTGCTCCTGCCGGTGGGCCTCGAGATCATGGGGGCGCTCAGGGAATCTCCCGATGAGACGCCCCCGTAGTGAGAGGGTGTCCTCGACTCGTCGCGAATTTCTTCAGATCTGTTCCGCCGGCGCCGGCGCCCTGCTCGGATGTGGGCTCCCGGCGCTCAGCAACCCCGGGAGCGGGTTATCGCGGCTCGTGGCCCGCCCCGGCATCCCGACCGACACGGTCGCCGAAGGGCTGACTTCGCTGGGCCTGGGCACCACGCGGGATGGGTACCTCTACGTTCCCACCAGTTACGTCGCCGGACGTCCAACGCCGCTGCTCCTCGCGCTTCACGGGGCAACGCTTTCCGCGCAGGGACCCCTCAACCTGATGATGCCGTACGCCGATTCGCATGGCTTCGTGCTGCTCTCGGTGAAATCGGCGGACTATACCTGGGATGCCATCAGAGGGGACTACGGAACCGACGTGGCGTTCATCGATGCGGCACTGCGGGCGTCATTCAACAAGGTGAGTGTCGATCCCGGGAGAGTGTTTCTCTCAGGATTTTCCGATGGCGCCTCCTACACGCTCGGTCTGGGCCTGGCCAACGGAAACCTGTTCCGGAGAATCGCGGCATTCTCTCCCGGCTTCATTCCACCGGGAGGGTCGCCGCCGCAGGGAAAACCGGAGGTGTTCATTTCCCACGGCCGGCAGGATCCTATCCTGCCGATCGATCACGCAAGCCGCCTGATCGTGCCGGAACTGCAATCCAAGGGGTACACCGTCAACTACATGGAATTCGACGGAGTCCACACCGTGCCGGCGAACGTCGCGCTCGCCGCGGTGAACTGGCTGCTTCGGTAAGATCTCGCCCTCTCGCCCTCCGTCTTCCGCGCCGTTCAGAACTCGAAGCTGCCTCCCACTCCTCCCGGAATGGCCCCAAGCTTCAGCCGCGCCTCGCGACGGTGAACGATTCGCGCCGAGAGAATACCCAGCCCGGCGCCGGAGACCACATCGGAGGTCCAGTGCTTGTTGTCGTGGAGCCGGGAATAGGCGGTGAGCGTGGCGAGGCTGAAGAAGGCCACGTCGAAGATCTTGTTGTGCGTTTCGCGGGCAAATGAGGTCGCCAGCGCGAACGCCACCGTGGTGTGGCCGGAGGGCCAGGAGTTGTCCTTGAAGCTCACCGGGTGGAACACCAGCTGATTGTCGGGAGACTTGTTGGGCCGCTCCCGACCCACCGCCACCTTGAGCACCGTCCCCGCCGCTCCGCCCAACAGCACCGACTTGAGCGCCCGCGAGGCCACCCCGTACAGCCCCTTCGAGGGAATCACCTTGCCCGCCACCGCAAGCGCCAGCAGTGTGGGATACACGAAAACGCTGCCTTGCGCGTTCCCGATCTTCGATGCCGTCTTCCCGAACTGGTCGGTCGGATCGGCGATCCTGTTCCTGAGGGTCTTGTCCAGCGCCACCGCGATGCCGGTCGTCGCGACGACGCCGACGACCTCGCCCAAGCGCACGAGAGGCTTGTGGGCGCGCTTGAACGTGACGGAATCGAACTTGGGTTCCTGCGCCTGAAGCTGGCTGGTTATGCCGGCCAGCGCGAGCACGGCGAGAATGGTCAGTCGGGTACGCATTGAATCAGAATCTCCTTATATGAGCGGCATCGATGAAGGCCTTGAAGAGCCGTCGGGTCCGCTCGTCGCGATCCTCGAAGATCTCCGGATGCCATTGAACTCCAACGAGAAAATGATCGGTGCCCGACTCGATGGCTTCCACCATGCCGTCGGGGGCGTGAGCCGACGCAAGGAGGCTAGGAGCCAAAGTCTTGACGGCCTGGTGATGCATGCTGTTCACTGGAACCGAGGTGACTTCAAAGGCGGCGT
>JBEPVJ010000245.1:0-4618 GCA_041691095.1 Gemmatimonadales bacterium | reverse complement strand
TCACCAGGGTGCCGGCCGGACTGGTCACCGCGCGCCGGTCACTGACTATTCAACCTGCAGCACTGCCAGGAATGCTTCTTGAGGAATCTCCACGGAACCGACCTGCTTCATCCGTTTCTTTCCCTCTTTCTGCTTCTCAAGGAGCTTTCGCTTTCGGGTGACGTCGCCGCCATAGCACTTGGCCAGCACGTCTTTGCGCAGGGCGGAAATGGTTTCCCGGGCGATGATCTTCTGGCCGATGGCCGCCTGGACCACGACGGCAAAGAGCTGGCGTGGGATCAGCTCCTTGAGCTTCTCCGCGACCTTCCGGCCCCACTCGTACGCCTTGTCCCGATGGATGATCACGCTGAACGCGTCAATCTGCTCGCCGTTTATGAGCATGTCCAGCTTCACCAGCTCGTTGGTGCGATACCCACCCAGCTCATAGTCCAGCGAGGCATATCCCCGCGAGAGCGATTTGAGCCGATCGTAGAAATCCAGCACAATCTCCCCGAGGGGAAACTCCCAATGGAATTCGACCCGCTGGGTGTCGAGATAGTGCATCCCGTTGTATACGCCGCGCCGGTCCTGGCCGAGCTTCATGATCCCGCCGATATAATCGGCCGGCGCCATGATCCGGGCTTTGACGAAGGGCTCCTCGATACGGATGATGTTTGCCGGGTCGGGCAGGTGCGAGGGATTCTCGACGACCTGCATCTCTCCGTCGGTGCGGTAGACGTGATACTCCACCGTCGGCACCGTGGTGATGAGATCGAGATCGAACTCCCGCTCGAGCCGCTCCTGCACGATTTCCATGTGTAGCAAGCCCAGGAAGCCGCAGCGAAACCCGAAGCCCAGCGCCGTCGAGGTTTCCGGCTCGTAGTGCAGCGAAGCGTCGTTGAGCTGGAGCCGTTCCAGGGCGTCGCGGAGATTTTCGTACTGGTCGGTGGTCGTCGGGTAAATACCGGCGAAGACCATCGGTTTGACATCGCGATATCCCGGGAGCAGCTCGGCGGCGGGACGGGAATCGTCGAGGATGGTATCGCCGGGGCGGGCATCCTTGACCCCGCGCAAATTGGCAACGAGGTAGCCTACCTCTCCCGACGACAACTCCTCGCACTCCTGCTGTCCCAGCTGGAGGTATCCTACTTCATCCACTCCGTAGGCGTCGTCGGGATGGGATCCGAATCGGATCTGCATGCCCTTCCGCACCACGCCGTCCACCACGCGGATGCTTGGCACGGCGCCGCGATAGCGGTCGAAATGGCAATCGAATACCAGCGCGCGGAGCGGCGCTTCGGGCTTCCCGGTCGGAGGGGGCACCCGCGCCACGATGGCTTCGAGCAGCGCCGGCACCCCGACCCCCTCTTTGGCGGAGACGGCGAGAATCTCTTCTCGCTTGGAGCCGATGAGGTCCATCACCTCCTGGGCTCGTTTTTCGGGCTCGGCGCCGGGCAGATCGATCTTGTTCAGGACCGGGATGATCTCGAGCCCGGCATCCATCGCGAGGAAGAGGTTGGAGAGGGTCTGCGCCTGGACGCCCTGGGAGGCGTCGACCACCAGAATGGCGCCCTCGCATGCGGCCAGGGAGCGCGACACTTCGTAGGTGAAGTCGACGTGGCCCGGCGTGTCGATCAGGTTGAGCTCGTAATCCACCCCGTCCGACGCGGTGTATTGCATGCGGACGGCGTTGAGCTTGATCGTGATGCCACGCTCGCGCTCCAGGTCCATGGTGTCCAGGACCTGATCGCGCATCTGGCGCTTGCCCAGCGTGCCGGTGGCTTCGAGCAGCCGATCCGCCAGGGTGGACTTGCCGTGATCGATGTGGGCGACGATGCAAAAATTGCGGATGCGAGACTGCGACATGCACGAATATAAAAGGCTGGGACTATTTTGGTCCCATGCCAAAGCGGTCCCACGGGTTCACTGGCCACGATCTCGAGATGTTGGTCGTCGCCCTGATCTGGGGCGGGAATTTCAGCGTCAGCAAGTTCGCCCTCCAGCGGTTCCCTCCGCTGCCGTTCAGCGCCTTCCGTTTTACCCTCGCCAGCGGGTTGTTGCTCCTCCTCGCCCGTCGTGCCGGGGTCATGAGACCGCTGCCGCGGAAGACCTTCTGGGGGCTGGTCGGCCTGGGCGTGATCGGCAACACGATGTACCAGAGCGCGTTCATGACCGGGCTCTCGCTGACCAGCGCTACCAATAGCGCGATGATAGTGGCCGCGCTCCCGGTGGTGGTTGCCCTGTTCGGCACCATGCTGGGGATCGAGCGCGCCACTCCCGCCACCTGGCTCGGGGTCGTACTGGGCACCACCGGAGTCGCCCTGGTGGTAACGGCAAGCGGAGTCGATTTCCACGTCGGCAGCCTCCGCGGCGACTTCCTCGTCATGGGCGCTGTGCTCTGCTGGTCCTTCTATACGGTGATGGTTCGCCGGGTTGGGCAGGGGGTCGACGCGCTGCAGATCACGACGATCACCACCATCGCCGGCACGCCGGGGCTCCTGCTGCTCGGCGCGCCGGGTCTGGTGCGGATGGACTGGGGTGGGCTGCCGATGAAGACCTGGGGCGCCGTGGCGTATGCCACGCTGCTGGCCCTGGTGCTGTCGTACGTACTGTACAATCGCGCGGTTCAGGCGATCGGAAGCGGCCGCACCGCGATCTACAACTGTCTGACGCCGCTGGTCGCGATGGTGGTTGCCTGGTTTACCCTTGGCGAGGTGCCGACCGCTGTCCAATACGCGGGGGTAACTCTGGTGCTTATCGGGGTAGGGGTGAGTATGCGAAGGGGTGAGAGCTCATAACGCGCTCATGTCCCACCTTCCTTCAGCTCCTCGAAACTGGCCACCGCTCGTCGCTGGTGGGGACCACCATGCACGGAAGCACCAACGAAGCCACCAGCCCCAAATCTCCTTCGTTTTTAGTCCCAACGCCCCCGGCTCATCCCCCCGGCCCGTTGAGGACAAAGCATAGATGCATAGATGGTGACTAGTACCCCGGGTGACGTCTTCTAAGGACCGGATCCCCAACCGGCTTGGACGGCTTGGATGGCTTGGAGGTCGGCGTTGGCCTGGAGGGCTGGGTCGGCCCGGATCGAGGAGGCGCCTTGCTGGTGTCAGCCGCCACCCCGGTGGGCACCGGAGTGGTCAGCGAGAGGGCGAGTAGCAAGGTCGTCAGCATGAGGACCGTCCCAGGTGCATACCCAATGCCACGACAACGACGAGTTTTGAATTTTGGAAACTCTTGTCACGGAAGCACTTGTAAACAGGTGCCTGGATGTCGGGCGTTCTGGACCGTCCTCCAGCGAGGACACTCATGTCTCGCGTTGACTCAATCAGGACGCCCCCCTACGTTGGCGGGGCATGCCCGCCGCCGTTGGATCCCCGCTCAAAGCCCGGCTCGATCTGCTCGACCCGGCCGAGGTCGCCCGCCTGGGCGGCCTCGAAGTGGTCACCGAAGGCATCGTCGAGGGGTTTCTGGCCGGCCTGCACCGCTCGCCCCGCCGTGGCTTTTCCGTAGAATTCGCGGAACATCGAATGTATCAGCCCGGCGATGAGCCTCGGTATCTCGACTGGCGGCTCCTGGCCCGAAGCGACCGCCTCTACATCAAACAGTTCGAGGAGGAGACCAACCTCCGGGCCATGCTGGTGCTGGACACCAGCCGGTCGATGGAATGGTCCGGTGCTCCGTCGATCAGGCTCACCAAGCGGGCCTATTCGGAACGCCTGCTGGCGGCGCTGGCGCTGGTGCTGCTCCGGCAGAGGGACGCCACTGGCCTGATCACTTTCGACGAAAGCGTGCGTCGCCTGCTCCCGCCCAGGGCTCGACCCACCCAGTGGCACCTGCTGCTTCGGGAGCTCGTCGCGACACCGCCAGGGTTGGGGACCGCCGCGGAGCCCGCGCTCCGCCGGGTGGTCGAGCAGCTTCGCCGCCGGGGACTGGTCGTTTTCATTTCGGATTTGCTGTTCGATCCTCCACTCGCACTCACGGCTCTGCGGTTTCTGCGGCACCGGGGCCACCAGGTTCTCGTATTGCACATCATGGATCCCGACGAAGTCGAACTGCGCGGCCCTGCGGAAGCCAGATACGAAGACCCCGAGTCGGGTCAGGCGGTCGTGCTGCGGCCGGCGGACTGGGCGCAGGCATATGCCCGGACTGTCCGCGCCGCAGTCGATGAGTGGCGCTCGGCCTGCCGCCGCCGAGGAATCGCCTACGAGCGGGTCACCACCGACACCCCGTTTGGGCTCGCCCTCAGCCAGGCGCTGGTGCGGTCCACTGGTCTCGCGTGATTGGTTTTACCGCACCATGGGCGCTGCTCGGACTCGCCGCGGCGGCCTTCCCGGTATTGCTCCACCTGTTCGCTCGCCGCGAGCCGCCAACGGTGGTCTTTCCTGCCACCCGCTATCTCGCGGAAACCGCGCGAGCTCACCATCGAAGGCTCACCCTGCAGCACTGGCTGCTCCTGCTGGTGCGGACGCTGCTCATCATCGCCCTGATCCTCGCCGCTGCCGGCCCCAGCCTCCCGAAGGGCGGCGCGGCGACCCATGCGCCAACTGCTATCGCCATCGTGCTGGACAACTCGCTCTCGAGTGCAGCGACCGATGGCGGCACGCCGATCCTGGAGCGGTTACGCGGGCCGGCAGGG
>JBEPVJ010000244.1:0-4624 GCA_041691095.1 Gemmatimonadales bacterium | reverse complement strand
GATCAGCCCCTCACGACCCTCCAGCAGGCGGCGCCCGGTTGGATCGGTGCGGGGAACGAGCGGCCGAAACTGGACGCCGGCGCCTCCGATCGGTGTGTGGGGCGACGCGGCGAGCTGGGCCACCCAGCCAGCGTACTCGCCCGACGCAAGCGCCTTCTCGAGATACTCCGCGCTGGAGTCCAGCAGAGGCTGTTCGATCTCGGGTGTAGTCCGGCCCATGTCTCGAAACATCGCCACGCGCTGCGTGGCGATCAGGCGTGCGTCGGCGGGGAAGGCGGCACGAATGTCAAATGCAGCGGTCATGTAAGCGCGTGCGTGAGGGAATGTTCTACGGGGTGGTGTCAACCGCCTCGCAGCGTACATCCGTCTTGACCGAGCTGGCGATGTAGCACTCTTCGTGCGCCTCCTGATGCAAAGCCTCGTGCTCGGTCTTGGTGGGTCTCTTGTCGGAGAATACGATCCTCGGCCGCAACGTGACAACCGTCATGGCCAGCTTCCCGTCGGTATTCTTTGCCATCACTCCGGTCGCTACGTCGTGATAACTCTCCACCACGAACCCCCGCTTGGCGGCTATCGACAGGAACCAAAGCATGTGGCAGCTGGACAGCGATGCCACGAATGCTTCTTCGGGGTCGACGGCCGCTTCGATCGAGAAAGGCAGGGGGACGACGTGCGGGGAAGAGGAGGCGGGCACTTCCACGCCCCCGTCGAACTCCCAGCGATGTCCTCGGCTGTACTGCTTGTCAGTAAACCGTGCGCCGTTGCGTTCCCATGAAATCTTGGCGGTGTAGTTGCTCATGTCACTCCATGTGCCAAGGGTGTCACTTCTGCTGCGGCGCCACATTCCCGGTAAATCTACTCGTGCAGCGCGGCTCGGGTGCCTTGGCGACAAGCCGATTAGCCGCCAAACCCAACGCGCGGGAGCACGCTCCCGGTCCGCACCCGGTAAGACTCCCACGCCGAACCGAATCGCTGGTGTAGTTGACGCTCCTCCAGAGGAATCCGTACCGCGGGGATGCTGACGACCAGGAGGAGTCCGGACAGGCCGAGCACCCAGTTGGCCGAAAGCAGCAGGACGAGGAACATGATTCCAATGAAGGCGACGTAAATCGGGTGCCGAATCCAGCGATACGGCCCCGTTGTTACGAGCTCGTGCGCATCGCGCAGGCCAATGCCGCCGAGGTAGTTGGTCCCCAGCGTCCGAAAGCTCCAGGCGTAGAACGCGAGTGTTGGCACCAGGAGCGCTACGGCCAGCCACCTCGCCGCGTTAGGCTCCGGGAAATAGGACCACGCAAATGCCCGGGGCCAGAATAGCCACGCGAACAGCGCCGCGTAGAAGATGAGGCCCAGTATCGCGCGTACCACGATGAGGCCGCGCACTTCGTGGGACAGCTGGTTGAGCGCGCCTCCATGCCGCCGGTTGGCGCGACGGGAGGTCGTCGCTGCGATCAGCACAGCGGAAATGAAAGCCCCGATGAATGCGAGCTTGAACCACATACTGCTAGATGTCCTCCGCGCGCGTCGGATGACTGGGCCCGCCCCCAACCCGCCACGCGCTGGCCGTCAGCGCCAGAACGATGCAGGGCCGGGGCGCTGGCCACTTGGACAGCGACCATGTCGTTCGCGCCACCTCGACGAATCCAAGCTTCACCAGGACCTTGAGCGAGGCAGGGTTGGCCTCGAGCGTCACCGCCGACACGGTGTCCAGCCCCAGGGTCTGGAACGCATACGCCAGCGTGGCAGCCGCGGCGTCCGTCGCATGGCCCTGCCCCCAGTATGGCCGGCCGATCCAGTAGCCCAGCTCGGCCACGCCCTTCTGTCGATCGACATCTTTGAGAAGGGCCATGCCGATAGGCGGTCCCTCGGCGGCACAGATTGCGAAGACGAATTTTGTGCCGGCATCCCGGAGCATGCTGGACTCCTGGATGTAGGCTGTTGCGCCATCGGGCGGGTACGGATGGGGGAACGGAGTCGTTGCCGCGATTGCAGGATCTTCCAGGAGGGACTGGAGCGCAGCGGCGTGGTGTGGCGCCAGGGTGGTGAGACGAACCATGGAGCCAAAGCTAACCGCACTTCTAGTGCGGAGCGATTTTCTCTGCCACGAACGAGCTCCACCTAGTGCCCTCGTGATCACCGGCATTCGACAGGACGCTGATGGTCGCTCCTGCGAGCATCCGCACGATGCTGGTGCGTCCATCCTCGCCGACCCCGAAAATCCGCTGTCCGCCTGGAGCCGTAAGAGGCTATCGATCGCCGGGCGGACGGAATGAATTCCTGAGCATGCAGGGCCGACCGGCCCAGACCCAGAATGGCAACGAGGGCGACTCGAGCCACCAGTCGCCGGAGGGTCACAACGGTTCCGTAGCAGTGGTACCGAAGCGGATGCGCTGACCGACTGCCAGCCGGCCGATCCGAATGACCGCGCCGTAGATCCCCGCGTTGTTCTGATTCGCCCGAACCACCGCCTTCAGCACCTCCGGAGCAGGAATCGCGGAGTCGGGATCGAGGTTTACCATCGAGCAGCGCGTGTCGCGCATCGTCACGGCTATGGCAGGGCCGCCATCCCCGTCGCCGAAAGAGAGGGTCCCGCCTACCCAGCCGTCTTCCTGGAAGGGAACCGAGTGCGCCAGCCTCACGACGACATTGGGCCGAAACCGCCGTACGTCCAGATGCCGCCCTGCGAGTCGCCCGACCTCGCGCACCGTATCGGACGCGATCACGGAGACGCTCCCTTCATCGAAGATCCCGTGCTTCAGTTGCATCATCTGCACCGGAGCGCCATGCCGGCGCCCGATCTCCATGGCCAGCTCGTGTCCGAAGGCCGGCATCTCCTGGCCATCAGGCGTGCGCACGTGCGTCGGGAGGCGTTCTTGGGCGCCAGTCTCCAAGCCTTGCGGGGCAAACCGGAGCAGGTCGGGAAGCCTGCTTGCCGTAAGCCACGGGAACCCGCCAAGGTCCTCGATTCGCCGGAGAGCCAGCCGCCTGTCTCCTTCGAGGCCGTGCCAGCCCAGCTCCGCGGTCTCGAGTTGTTCGCCTGCCATGGATTTCACGGGATATCGGAAGATCGCCTCCACTCGTCCGATCTCGTTACGCGCTGGTCTACCCGGGCCGACCATACCCACCACCCCCGATACGAGTTCGGCCAATGGCCAATCTGCTAGGAGACGAACCTCACCCGGCCCTTGGGGCATTCCAGCTCGAGCTTCAAACCGGGCCGAGTTCCCCGGTGGACCGGTACGCTGACGCCAACCGCGCGAAGCAGCTCGATCGTGCGGTAGGGAGGAGTATCGGTGACGGTGAGACTCTGGAGCGTACACCCGCCAGGAGAGGTGCGGCTTGGGTGTGGGCTGCTCGTATCCCACTGAATGAAAAATGGCGCGACCGAATAGCCCGAATCGGGCATGCCGGCGGTGGCCCATTTGAGCAACGATCCGCTGGGAAGCTTGCGCGACCCTGGGGAAGGGTCGGACAGCTTCAGGCCCTTGGCACGCAGACGTCTCCCAAGGCCCTCGAGCTGGTCGGTATGCAGCGCCCAGCCATCGACGAGGAGTGGGCCGGTGGAGGATGAATCCACGACTGGTGCAATGAGCTCGAGGTAACGGCCCTGCCCGAGGCTGACCAGGGCATTCTGGGTGCCTTTGCCGGGGTGCTTGCCGCCCGGCAGCGGTGTTACACCGGTAACCCGCGCGAATTCAGCAGTGCCCTGGCTGAGAATTCCGGTGCGCAGAATGACATGGTCGATGCCGACGGATGTAGTCGAAGAGTCCTGAGCCTCGGCGGACTCAGGGAGAATGCTGGCGCCCGCTATGATGCAGGCGAGTCCAATGATCAATCGCATGGTCATGGAGCTCCATAGGATGTTGAGAACCGGAACGAATCCACGGGCGCTGGCACAGGCTCAGGGCGATTGCGGCGGCGGCGGCAGGCCGGGCGTCTCTCGTCCTTGCGCGAGTAGCCGCTCGGCGAAGTCCAGCCGCTCCTGCACTTCGCTCAGCTCCTGTTGCATATCGGACACTTGTCGCGCGAGGTCGTTGACCATGTCTGCGGGAGCATCCGCGCGGAGTCTGGCCTCTTCCAGGCTGAGGCGCTTCATCTTGAGAATGCTCGACGAGATAATCCCGGTGACGGCAATGCCGAGCGCCATGATGGGGACCAGCACGTAGATGCCGTCTGACATGGTGCCCTCGCTGGAGAGGGTGGAAAGTTAAGGGATCGGGTGTTGAAGGAGAAACCGGACTCGCTCAGTCCTGGCGTGCGTGCCAGTTCATGACCCTGAGAGCGCGTAGCGTGATCCAGCGGTTCACGACGCCAACCGGGCCGGCCATCTCGTCGTGGAGGGTGTCGCGATGCCGCACGTCGAGCAACCAGCGCCCGTCGTCCTGTCGCCGCTCCCGTACTGTAGAGACGGCCTCCTCGACCCGCGCGTCAGGACGCACGCCGGCCGCTCGGAGATAGTCGAGCGCTCGCAGCACGTCGTAGTGCCAGAGCGGAGGAAACGCGAACCGCCGCCACGCCGGGTCGATGATCTCCCCGGTCGACAACCTTCGCAGCAGGCGACGCTCGAGGAGATACTCCTGCCCCCGATCGCGTGCGTGGGTCACCGGTGCCATGGCGCCAAACGCCT
>JBEPVJ010000243.1:0-4638 GCA_041691095.1 Gemmatimonadales bacterium | reverse complement strand
GACAGGTCATCGACATCGACCAGAGCCCGATTGGCCGGACGCCGCGGTCCAACCCCGCAACCTACACCGGCCTGTTCACGCCGATCCGGGAGCTCTTCGCCCAGCTTCCGGAAGCCAAGATGCGGGGCTACGGTCCCGGTCGGTTCTCCTTCAACGTCAAGGGCGGGCGTTGCGAGGCCTGCGAAGGCGACGGGCTGGTCAAGATCGAGATGCATTTCCTGCCCGACGTCTACGTACCCTGCGAGGTTTGCAAGGGCCGCCGTTACAACCGCGAGACGATGGAAGTGCGCTACAAGGGGCGGAGCGTCGCCGACGTTCTGGATCTCACGGTAGCGGATTCTCTTGATTTCTTCAGCGCGCAGACTCGGATCCGGGAAAAGCTCGAGCTGCTGAACGATGTGGGGCTGGGCTATCTGCACCTTGGGCAGTCGGCCACCACCCTCTCTGGGGGCGAGGCGCAGCGGGTCAAGCTCGCCACCGAGCTCGCCAAGCGCGACACCGGCCGGACGCTCTACATCCTCGACGAGCCGACGACGGGCCTCCACTTCGAAGATGTGCGGCTGTTGCTGGAAGTGCTCCACCGCCTGGTGGACAAGGGCAATAGCGTGATCGTGATCGAGCACAATCTCGACGTGATCAAGACCGCTGACTGGGTGATCGACCTGGGCCCCGAGGGCGGGGCCAAAGGCGGAAAGGTGGTCGCCCAGGGAACACCGGAAGAGGTATCCCGGATGTCGGGCAGCCACACCGCCGAATTCCTGGCGCGGGCGCTTGCCGCGGGTCGTCCGGCTTAAGAAACTCAGACGTTGCGTGATGAAACATCATCTGCCATAGTTCCGTACAGGCTCTGGAACGCCTGATAACTGTACTGTCGGCCGTGACGCATGATGCCGGAGGTATGATGGACAAGCAGGCCTTGGGTGTGCTCATCCCGGTCCTCGCGGTCTTTTTCAGCGGCTTGGTGGTGCTATCCCGCACCGCCATCGGCAAAGCGCTGGCTCGCCGCATCGGCGGTGAGGAGGGAATGCCCGCCCTGCTCGAGGGAGAACTCCGCGAGCTCCGGTCCGAGGTGGACTCGCTTCGGGGTGAGCTCCTCGAAACCCAGGAGCGGCTGGACTTTACCGAACGGCAACTCGCGGCGGGAAGGCGGGACGTCTGAAATGCAGGTACCCACCGGTTTTCCCGGCGACATGATTCCAATTGCGGGCATGATTACCGGGATTGTCACCACCGGATTTCTCGTGCTATGCGTCATTAAGGTGGCCCAGAGCCAGATCGGGCAGGCCATCGCTCGGCGGATTAGTGGTCGGTCAGGCGCGGGAGACCAGGAGCTTCGGGAAGAGGTCATGGAGTTGCGCGAGCTGGTGACTCAGCTGGAACATCGGCTCACCGAAGGCGAAGAGCGGATCGATTTCGCCGAACGGTTGCTCTCCCGCGGTAAAGACGAGGCGCCCTCCCATGGATGACGTGCTCAAGATCGTCGTCCTGATCGGTCTCGGCGTGGGGACGTATGCGGGGGTCACCGTCATCTCGGTACTCAAGCGACGGTTCGAGCCGCAGGCCGGCGCGGCGGCTTCCGACGAGCTGGACTCATTGCAGGCCCGGCTGGCCGCCGTCGAGACGCTGGAGGCGCGGGTTAACGAGCTCGAGGAGCGGGTCGATTTCGCCGAGCGCCTTGTCGCCACGCAGCATGCACCCGATCGCCTGTCCTTCGGACAGCCGCTCGACCACCAATAGACGGGGCCCATGGATATCGAAGGCGTCCTGGCCATCACGTTCATCTTCGGGGGTGGCACTCTCTTCCTCCTGGCGGTCAGCCCGGTGGGAAAGGCGCTGGCCGATCGGATCCGGCATGGCTCGCAGCCGCTGGGGTCCGGCGGTACCGAGCCCGAAGTGCTCAACGAGCTGGAGCAGCTCCGTCAGGATGTGGGTGAGCTTCAGGAGCGGCTCGATTTCACCGAGCGGATGCTCTCCCAGAAGCAGGCCGCCGGAGAGCTCAGGGATGGAGGGCACGCCTCATGATGTTCACGCAGGTGGCCCCCCTGCCTCCGTCGCCTCCGACGCCCTCCCCGTCGGGGATCGATCCGACGTTCCTGGCGGGCCGGATTACGGAAATGGTGATGATGACGCTGGTTCTGATCGGCGTCGTGATCATTGCCGTGAAGGTCCTCGGGCCGATTGCGCGCGCCTGGGCCCGGAGGCTCGAGGGCAAGGTGGGCGACCCGCAAATGCAGGCCGATCTCGATCAGGTCCGGGAACAGCTTGGCGAGGTGGATTCACTGCGCAGTCGCGTGGGGGAGCTGGAAGAGCGGATCGAGTTCACCGAGCGCCTGCTGGCCCAGCGGAAAGATCAGGACCTGCTCCCGCGCGACCGGAGCTCGCGATGAATCCGAACGACATCGCGCCCACCATCGCAGCGATGACCTTCTTCGTGAGCATGGTGCTGATTTTTCGCGGAGCGATCGGAAAGGCCATCGCCCGCCGCATCGAAGGCAAAGCTGGGGCCGACCCCGCCTTGACCGATCGTATCGAGGAGCTGGAGCATCGGTTGGCGGACGTCGAGCACGACCGGCTCCGGGTCTCGGAGCTGGAGGAACGGCTCGACTTTGCCGAGCGAATGCTCGCCAAGCCGCCGGCCCGCATCGGAGAACAGGCCCCGTGAGCTGGTTCAAGCGGAACCTGGGCGTCGACGGCTTCGATCTGGTCGTGCAGATCGGCGTGACGTGCATGGTGGCCGCTTTCATCGCGATGTCGCACGGCCCGGAGGAGCTGTTCCCGGTCATCACCGGCCTGTCGCTGGTGGTCCTCGCGATCCGCCGCCGCATCGCCCTGCGCTCGACGGGTCACACCGCCGGCCTGACCACCGGTGAAATGGAGTCGGAGCGCATCGCGGAGCTGGAGCAACGGGTGGCCGACCTCGAGGCGGGCCAGGCCCACGTCGCGGATCTGGCGGAGCGGCTCGACTTCGCCGAGCGCCTGCTGTCGCAGGCGTCGCCCAACTTGAGGGTCGTTGGTCCGGGGGAGCAATGATGATGCTCCGGCTGGGAGACCCGGGCGAGTTCGGCATGTGGCTCGCGATCGGCTTCGGCTTTCTGGGGCTCTTCTTCGGCCCAATCGGCCAGGCGCTCGGTCGGCGGATTGCCGGTGGGAAGTCCAAGGAAGCCCAGGTCAGCGGCCTGACCACCGGTGAAATGACCGCCGAGCGGGTGGCGGCCATGGAAGAGCGGCTCCAGGAGCTCGAGAGCGAGCGGGTCCAGCTGGAAGAGCGGGTGGACTTTGCCGAGCGGATGTTGACCAAAGGACAGGCGGAGCAGCAGGGGCATGGGTAGATTTCACGCGCCGGCGGCATCAACCTTGCCGGCCAGGAGATGGGAACAACGATGCTGACACGCGACGATATTCAATCGTTCCTCGACCGGGTCGAGGGCGCGACGGTGGAGGTCACGGAGCTCGAGTCGGGCCTCTGGCGGGCGCGGACCCAGACCGGTGCCGAATTCATCGTGAACTATGCGCCTCCGGTGGTCATCCTCCGGGTGCGGGTGATGGAATCGCCCGGGGGAGAAGACAAGCGCAGCCAGCTCTACCGCGCCCTGCTCGAGTTCAACGCGCGCGACCTGGTGCATGGCTCCTACGGGCTCGAAGGCGAGCACATCGTGCTCACCGACGCGCTCGAGTTGGCTGATCTGGACTTCTTGGAGTTCGAGGCGAGCTGGGATTCCCTGACTCTCGCCCTGGCCTCCCATTTGAGCGCGCTCGCGCCGTTTCGGGAAAGGTAAGAGCCGATGGGGATCTTGAATCGCTTCTCGACGATGCTCCGGTCGAACATCAACGAGCTGATCTCACGGGCCGAAAACCCGGAGAAGATGCTGAACCAGCTGATTCTGGACATGAAGTCCAACCTGGCCAAGGCCAAGCAGGAAGCGGCCGCCGCCATCGCGGACGAGAAAAAGCTCCAGGCCGATGCCGAGGCGCTCAAGAAGCAGGCGGATGACTGGGAGCGACGGGCCATGCTCGCGGTGCAGGAAGGCCGCGACGACCTGGCCACCCAGGCCCTGCTGCGCTACAACGAGGCGCTCCAGGGGGCGCAGCAGCTCCACGAAACCTGGGTCAAGCACAAGGCCGACACCGAGAGCCTGAAGGGCCAGCTCCGCCAGCTCAACGACAAGATCGAAGAGGCCAAGCGGAAGAAGAACATCCTGGTGGCACGCGCCAAGCGGGCCGAGGCACAGCAGCGGATCCAGGAAACCATGTCGGGCATGAACGACAAGAGCGCGTTCGAGTCGTTCGACCGGATGGCGGAAAAAATCGAGGCCATCGAGCGCAAGGCGCTCGCTGCCGCGGAGATTCAGCAGGAGTTCCAGTCGGACGACCTGATGGATCAGTTCAAGAAGCTGGAATACAAGGGCACCGCTGATCAGCAGCTCATGGACTTGAAGGCCAAGATGGGTATGCTCGGCGCTGCCAAGGATACCAAGGCGCTGGGATCGGGCGGCAAGCCTGGCGAAGCGGTTCATGACGCTGAGCTGCTGGAAAACGACGACACGAAACCGTAGTCGCCGGAAGCTGCGACCAGGAAGTAGGAGCGGCCCGGGCGGAGTAACGCGACCCGGGCCGCGTCGCTATTTTACCCTCGTCCCT
>JBEPVJ010000242.1:0-4640 GCA_041691095.1 Gemmatimonadales bacterium | reverse complement strand
GGCACCACCACCACGGTGATGGTCCTGTTCTCCCGTCGCTACCTCATCGGGCAAGTTGGGGACAGCCGGGCCTACCTGTTGCGGGAAGGAAGCCTGCTCCAGCTCACTAAGGACCACAGCTACGTCCAGGAACAGGTGGATGCCGGACTGCTGACCCCCGAGCAGGCTCGTACCCACCCGTACAGCAACGTGATCACTCGTTGCGTGGGTGCGAACGAAGATGTGGCGCCCGACGTGTACTTCGGCAACCTCGAGCAGGGCGACGTGGTGCTCCTCGCCTCGGACGGCCTGACCGGCATGCTGGAAGACGACCAGATCGCCATGATCATGGGGCGCGAAGACAACCCGGAGGGCGCGGTCAACAAGATGATCTCCGACGCCAACCGGCGTGGCGGGCTCGACAACATCACCGCCATCGTGGTTCGGGTCGACGCCACCGATCCGCATACCGGCGAAATGCCGGCGACCAGGTCCGCCTGAGGATTTCATGAATAATCCGAAGCTGCTGCTCTTCCTCGCCCTGGGCGTGGTGGGACTGGTGTTCCTGGTCTCGTGGGGCAGGGCGCTGGCGGCCGGTCGCTCCAGCGGAAATGGTGTGGGAGCCCCGTCCCCGATGGAAATCTTCATCGGATTCATCACCAATTTTTTCGATACACTGGGCATCGGCTCTTACGCTCCCACCACCGCACTATTCCGATTTTTCAAGATGGTGCCCGATGAGAAGATTCCCGGCACCCTGACGCTCGGGCACACGCTTCCGACCATCGTAGAGTCATTCATCTTCATCGCCGTAGTGCAGGTCGACTTCGTCACCCTGGTCCTCCTGATTGCCTCGTCTATCGTCGGGGCGTGGCTCGGTGCGGGTGTGGTGGCCAAATGGCCCAAGCGGAATATCCAGATCGGCATGGGGCTCGCGCTGCTGGCGGCGGCGACGCTTTTCCTGATGGCCAACCTCGGGATCGGCGCGGCGGGCGGCACGGCAACCGGCCTCACCGGCGCGCTGCTCATCGCCGGCATGATCGGCAACTTCGTACTCGGCGCGCTGATGACACTGGGCATCGGTCTCTATGGACCGTGTCTCATCATGATCAGCCTGCTGGGCATGGAGCCGAGGGCAGCCTTTCCGATCATGATGGCCAGCTGCGCATTCCTGATGCCGGTCGCAGGGGTCAAATTCTCCAAAAAGCAGGCATACCAGGCCCGACCTGCTCTCGGACTGGCATTGGGAGGAATTCCCGGCGTGCTGATCGCGGCGCTCATCGTGAAGTCGATGTCACTGGTGGCGGTGCGGTGGCTGGTGATCATCGTCGTGTTGTACACGGCCGCGGGTCTTCTCCGCTCGGCGCTGTCGGCGCCGCGCGAGCCGGCGACCGGTGGTCCGGCGCTCTGAGGAAGTAGAAATGAGGTTCGGGAAGATCCTGCACTTGACAATGTCTGTTATGACACGTAATCTCCTCGATGCCTAGTCGCCTGGAGTCCGAGCTGAAGCAGTCGCGGCCCTTCGCCCGGCGCAGCCAGGAGGCGATGGTGAGCATCATGCGGACCGCTGCGATACTGGATCATGTGCTTCAGGATGCACTCAAGGAATTCGGGATCACGCCTACCCAGTACAACGTGCTGAGGATCCTGCGCGGGGCGGGCAAGGATGGGTTGTGCGGGCGGGAAGTGGGGGAGCGGTTGGTGTCCCGGGTTCCCGACGTTTCGAGGCTGCTCGACCGAATGGAAGACCTGGGCCTCATGACTCGGGAGCGGGATGCCTCGGATCGGAGGCACGTCACCGCGCGGATCGCCCCGAAAGGCCTCAAGGTCCTGATCGAGGCTGAGCCGACCCTGCGGGAGCTCGAGGCGCAGTTCATGGACGGGGTACCCGCCGAGTCGCTCGAGGATTTGATCGCGACCCTTGATACGATTCGGACGCCAAGCTCTTGAAACAATTCTATATGTGTTATAACAACGTTTGTTTGAACCATTAATAAGGAGATGTCCCATGTCTGATCTTTCTACTCCCGGTACCCTGAGCCTTGGGCTCCTGCTGGTCCGGCTCGTCTTTGGCCTGGCCATGGCGGGACACGGCGCGCAGAAGCTCTTCGGCTGGTTCGGCGGCTACGGACTGGCGGGCACCGGCGGATTCTTCGAAGGTCTCGGCTTCCGGCCCGGAAAGCGTTTTGCGCTTGCCGCGGGTTTGTCTGAGTTCGCGGGGGGAATGCTGATCGCCCTCGGGTTGTTTGGCCCGGTGGGCCCTGCGATGGTCGTATCGGTCATGCTGGTGGCGATGGTGACGGTGCACATCAAGCACCCCTTCTTTGCCTCCACGAACGGCATCGAGGTGCCCCTGCTGTACACCGCGCTCGCGGCGGCTCTGGCGCTCATCGGGCCGGGGGCGTTCTCCCTGGACGCGCGGCTGGGGCTGGAGTTCCTCTGGGGTAGTGTCTACGCCCTGATCGCTCTCGCAGCGGGCGCCCTGGGCGGGGTGGCCAACCTGGTTCTCCTGCGCAAGAAGCCGCTGGCCGCCTAAGCGAGTAACGGCCGGCCCGACTCGAGACGGACCAGGACATCGCGCCCGGTCATCTCGAGAAGGGCCGGCACCGCCGCGAAAGAGCCACGCGGCGGTCGGGCCGTAAAGACCCGAAGCCGGCGGGCACTGCGATACAACTCGCCGGCAATGCGGGGCAGGCCGAGGTGTCCCGTCCGTCCTTCGCCGGTCAGACGCTCGACACTGCCGTCGCGGGTGCGAAGCGGAAGATCGACCGACAACATGTCGTCGCGGGCGGGGAAGTCCAGCAGGAGCTCACCGGCTGTGAGTCCGAACTCGGCGGCGAGGGCGTCTTCAACCTGTTCGAGGAGATCGGGGTCGTCGGCGATCCAGGTTTCGGGATGGGCGGTCACTTCGCTGGCCGACAGATCCAGGGATCGCTTGTAGAGCCGCCGGGTTGCAATGGCCTGGGCCAGCTGGTTGCCATCGCGCTCGGCCAGGAGATGCATGAGCGCATCGTCGGTCAGGTCGGCGACGCCCGCCGCGGAGAGCACGCCCCGGCGCACTCCGCCGCGTGCCGCCCGCTTGAACATGCAGGTAGCGCTTCGCACCGCATGGTGCCAGTAGACATTCCGATACATCTGATACTTCGCGAAGAGCAGCGACTCCAGTCCGCTCATGCCCTTCTCCTGCACTCCGATTTCCCGCCGGCCTTCCGGGGTCTCCACCACGCAGAGCGATGCGAGCAGGCGGTCCACGTCCACCACGCCATACGGCACGCCGCACATCCGGGAATCACGGCAGAGATAGTCGATCTTGTCGAGGTCGAGGGAACCGGAGATGAGGCCCTGGAGCGGGCTGGCACTGCGGCCCTGGATGAGTGCGCCGATTTCCCCCGCCAGGCCTGGACCGCCCTGTTCCCGCAGCCGATCGGCGAGCTCGCCCCGAAGCAGCCGTGCCGCACCCTGGGTCTCGTGCGAAAGAAAGCCGGCTTCCTCCAGCGCGTGAGAAAAAGGATAGTGTCCGATGTCGTGGAGGAGGCCGGCGAGGGTGATCGCGCTCCGGTCGGCCTCTCCGATGCCATCGAGCTCGCCGCGGCCGTCGAGCGCCGCGAGGGCCGTGCGGGTCAGGTGGTAGGCGCCGAGGGCATGCTCGAACCGGGAGTGGGTGGCGCCGGGATAGACCAGGAAGGCGTGACCCAGCTGCCGGATGTAGCGAAGCCGCTGGACCGCGGGCGTGTCGAGCGCGGCGACCGCCGCTCCGTCCAGGGTGATGTTGTCCCAAAGCGGGTCGCGGATGACTTCAAACGGGGCCATTACCGGAGTCTTAGGATCCCCGGGGCCCCGCCGCGGTCACCGTATCGGGTACCTCCTTCGCGAACGCCTCGAAATTCTTCCGGAACATTTCGGCGAGCTTTCTGGCCTGGGCGTCGTACGCCGCCTTGTCCGGCCAGGTGTTTCTCGGCAACAGCAGTTCGGAAGGCACCCCGGGCACCGAGAGCGGGACTTCGAAGCCGAAGACCGGGTCTCTCTGATACTGGACCGCGTCAAGCTGGCCGGCCAGCGCGGCGGTGACCATTGCGCGAGTATACGGCAGCTTCATTCTGCTTCCGGTCCCGTAGGCGCCACCGGTCCAGCCGGTATTCACCAGCCAGACGCGTGCGTCATGGCCCGCGATGCGCTCGCCCAGCAGCCTGGCGTATACGCCGGGAGAGAGCGGCAGGAACGGCGCGCCGAAGCAGGTCGAGAAGGTGGCCCTGGGCTCGGTGACACCCCGCTCGGTGCCCGCGACCTTCGCGGTATATCCCGACAGGAAGTGG
Source organism: Gemmatimonadales bacterium (assembly GCA_041691095.1). Taxonomy (GTDB): domain Bacteria; phylum Gemmatimonadota; class Gemmatimonadetes; order Gemmatimonadales; family GWC2-71-9; genus JABFSM01. Next base: position 348 of record JBEPVJ010000242.1, on the reverse strand, counting down.
TACATCGCTTCGTCGGGGGTCAGCCGGGCGATGGGCGGTAACACGCCAAAGGCATCGGCGGTGAGCAGCACCACGTTCCTGGGATGCCCTGCCACGCCGGTGGGCTGATGATTCGGGATGAAGTGGATCGGATAGCTGGCGCGGGTATTCTCGGTGATTTTGTCGCTGTCGAAGTCGGGAACCCGCGTGTTGGGATCGAGCACGACGTTCTCGAGCACGGTGCCGAACCGCCCTGTCGCGGCGTAGATCTCCGGCTCGCTGGTGGCGGAGAGGCGAATCGCCTTGGCGTAGCAGCCGCCCTCGAAGTTGAACACGCCGTGATCGCTCCATCCATGCTCGTCGTCGCCG
>JBEPVJ010000241.1:0-4641 GCA_041691095.1 Gemmatimonadales bacterium | reverse complement strand
TCGACAGCCACCTCGCCGCTGGAGCCGCGCACGACCTTGTACGGGATGCGCTTCGATTCTTCCTTGATCTCCTCCAGCCGGCGACCCATGAACCGCTTGATGGAGAAAATGGTTTGCTTGGGATTGGTGACTGCCTGACGCTTGGCAACCTGGCCGACCAGCCGCTCGCCGTCTTTGGTAAACGCGACGACTGACGGCGTGGTACGACCGCCCTCGGCGTTCGGGATGACAACGGGATCGCCGCCTTCCATGACCGCGACGACGGAATTGGTCGTACCAAGGTCGATGCCGATGATCTTTGAGGCCATACAACCTCGGGGTGTTGAGAGTGAGAGGCTTAATTTCTGTCCTAAGCAGGCTTGGAAGTGCAACGGCCATACCGCCAAAATGCGCCTTTTTGGCAGTTTTGTCCCTTTTACGCTTCGCTTTTCGGCCCCCCTCACCCGAACGCCTCGAATTCGGTAAATTCGCGACATGACCGAACCCACCCCGCCATCCGGCAGCGCCGCCGTCGCCTCGCCCCCGAAACCGAGAGACGAGGATCTCGACTTTTACGGTTGCACGCACCAGGGCCTGGTCCGGAAGCAGAACGAAGACAATTTTCTGCTCACCAGTCTGCACAAGACCATGAAGGTCATTTCGACCAGTCTGCCCAACCCCGAGCTGCTAGAGCTGCCCAGCCAGCGCCTGGCGTCATTCTCAATGGTGGCGGACGGTGTGGGAGGCCATGCGGGTGGGGAGGTCGCCAGCCGGGCGGCGCTCGAAGCGATGGCGTCCTACGTCACGAACGCGATGGAGTGCTTCTATCGCGCCGATCCCTCCCATGAATGCGTGTTCGTCGATGCCCTGCGCGAAGCGGCCATGCAGTCTCACGCCGCGGTCAAGCGCCAGGGCGAGGCGAGCGGCGGGATGGCGGGGATGTCGACGACCCTCACGCTCGCCATCGGCGTCTGGCCGATGCTCTACATCCTGCAGGTGGGCGACAGCCGGATTTACCGGCTTAGAGAGGGCGCACTGGAGCAGCTGACCCGGGATCAGACCGTGGCGCAGGACCTGGTGGACCAGGGCATCCTTCCGCGGGCGAACGTGTTTCGCAGTCCCTTTGCCCACGTGCTGTCGAGCTCGATCGGTGGCCAGACCAACCCGGTGGTGACCGGGCTGCAGCTCGCCTCAGGCGATGTGCACCTGCTGTGCACCGACGGCCTCACCAAGCATGTGTCCGACGAGCGGATTCGCGAACGGCTGAGCACCCTCACGTCATCGGAGCAGGTCTGCAAGGCGCTGGTGCAGGATGCCCTGGACGGCGGCGGGAGCGACAACGTGACGGTGGTGGTGCTGCGCGCGGTGCGGAAGTAGCCTCAACTCCGTCCCCGCTTGGCCAGGATGTCGCGCAATACCACCCGATCGATCTTCCCATCCATCCTGACTCGCACGTCGTAGTTCTCCCAGTACATGAAGTCCCGCAGGGCTTCCAGGAACCTGCGGGTTACCGATGTCTCCGGCGCCGTGAGCCACTTGGTGGGCTGGCCGACCGGCTCGGACAGCAGGACCGGCTGCAGCCGGCGCGTGATCTCGGGGGTGATGGGCACAAGGTCGGCGGGCTCGCTGGGGAAGAAGTGCAGCTTGTGCAGGGTCAGCAGGCGGTCCAGCTCGGCGATGGGATCCTTGGCGTCGTACACCCGGATGTCGATGAAGCGATCGGTGGCACCGAGATAGCCCCCGTTCTTCCGGACCACCAGGAGCGCGGCTGACTGCATGCCGCGCTTGTCTCCGCCGCCGGCCTGGCCCGACTTGAGCGCCGCAAGCAGCCGGTCGGCGAGGGACCCGCGGCTGGCGGCGAAGCTTTCCGCCAGATTCTTCACCGTCTGGTCGGACATCATGATATTGGCCTGGGTCGAGAAGCCGTGCCCGACGATCACCACGCCTTTGCCGCCTTCGATGTTCCCACCCTTCCCGTCCCCCACCCGTCCACCGGCCCAGTCGAAGTCCCGCTCGCCGGTGTAGCTGGCGGCGTTTCCGCGGGCATCCACTATGCCCACCTGGCGGTCGCCGAGGGAGCTGTCGCTGCGCATGATGATGCGGAGCGCCTCCTCCGCCGTGGCGCCTTTAGCCAGTAGCTCGAGGCCCCTTTCCCCGTAGTCGGTATTCGCGAGGCTCTGGGTGGCGACCGCACCGACTCCGGCCTTCGCCCAGGGCACCAGCCCGCCGACATTGGGGAACTTCGATTGGACCGCAACGCCGAGGTCTCCGGTGAGGGAATCCCAGGCGACGATCGAATAGGTGTGCGCCAGCTTTTTCCCGTGGGCCGGGATGCCGCGGGCCGGCGCGTCCTGCGCCGCCAGCACTCCGGCGCCAAGCTGGATAGCCGCCGCGGCAGCGAGCAAGGCGCCTCGCACTCTCAGTACCTCCAGCTCAGGGTGTCGGCGCCGGCCGGATGATTCTTGCGAATCTGGTCCATGATCCTGGGAATGAACATCTGGGGGTAGCGCAGCCGCGAGATAGCGTTCGGCTGGGTATGGTCTCCATTCCAGCAATGCTCGGCGCGGGCGCCGTAGTCGACCTCCGCATCCGCGGTGGGGTTGGTGGCGCTCTTGAGGAAGTCCTCCATCAGATACACGGCGTTGTTCAGGTAGTAATTGTCGGCTTCCCCGACGTAGAGATGAAGCTTTCCCTTGAGCTTCGGTCCGAGGGTGCTCCAATCCCGCTTCAGGATGTAGCCTAGGTCCCAGTGTTCCTTCCAGTATTGCGCGACGGCGGGGTCGATCGCTCCCGTGACCTTGTCCCAGATGGGCTTGGGATATCCATCGGTGCCTACCGGTGAAAAGACCGCCTGCCAGATGTCCCACTGCTCACCGGAGCGGCCGTGGCTCGCGATCGCCAGCTCGAGGTGGTTGCCTTCTTCGAGCGTGTTCTGGGGCCGGCCCAGGTAGTCGCGCAGACCGGCCCGCGGCGTGTGTTTCCATTGGCTATCGAGGAAATACGCGTTCTTGTCCTGGTAGATGTTCACCACGGTGTAGGCGCGGAAGTCGATCGGGTCGGGGCAGGCCACCCAGGCCCCGTTGAAATCCTCGGGATAGAACATCTGCACCGCGAGGGCTTCCCATCCGCCGGTCGAGCCGCCGTACGTAAAACGCGCGTAGCCTTGCCCGATCCCGCGGAAGCGTCGCTCGATCTCGGGCACCAGCTCCTTCATGATCGCGTCGCCGTAGGGACCGTTGTTGGCCGAGTTCACGGCGTAGGAGTCGTCGTAGTACGGCGTGGGGTGCTGGATCTCGATTTCAAGGACTCGGGGGAAACCGGGGGCGGTCCAATCCTTGTAGAACTGATAGGCCTGCTCCTCCTGGATCCGGTTGTAACCCGAGAGCCGGAACCGGGTGCTGTAGTCAGGCTTCAGGTTCGGGTCGGGTGGCTCGGTGCGGAACCCGGCGATGTCGTCGGGGAAGTGCCCGTGATTGATCACCAGTGGGTAGTGCGCTTCCGGATGCTGGTCGAATCCCTCGGGCAGGAGGACGTGGGCGCCGAGGAAGACCGGCTTGCCCCAGAACGCGGAAAGCAGCTTGCTCTGGATCCGGACGTGCTTGATGTATTTGGTATCGGCGGGGACCGGAATCGGCGGAATTTCCTGGTCGAGCACCAGACGATTGATCCTGCGCCCATTGAGCTGCATCCAGTGCGGCGTGCTGTACAGGTTGCCCGGCTTGATGTTCCAATGCTGGCCCTCGCCCTTGTCGGGGGCCACCTTCACGGTAAATCCATCGGAGCGGTGGAATGTCTCGTAGCGATTCAGCACCGCCTGGACCCAGTAGCGGCCGGCGGGGAGCTGGTTGAGGCTCCGCATTGGATAGCCGAACGCCTTCCCGTCGACCCACGCATCCGCACCGGGAGCCCACCCGTTCACGTCGGTACCGAACAACAGCTGGGTTTCGGCGCCGCCGGAGATCTGGTTGCGCGGCTCGGCGGTGGAGTCGGTCGAGACGAGCAGCAGCAGCCGGCCGTCCAGCGGTACAGAGCTGGCCGATTTGGGGAAGCTCACGGCAACGCGGAGTCCGGGCGTTGCCTGCGGCTTCGGCCCGGGGCCTGCCAACACCAGCATCGGCAGGAGCAGCGCGGCGGTCGCGGATCGAACGGCCATGGAGGAGCCTCTTATTGGGGTCTGGGTCCGGCGGGCAGGTGCTCGAGCAGGTAGCGGGTCAGCGTTGAGTACACGTGCAGGGTGGTTCCCTCGCCTTCGCAAATGCAGTGGGTGCGGTTGGGATAGACCATGAAGTCGAACTGCTTACCCAGGGAGATCAGCCGATTGACGAGGCGCTCCGATCCCTGGAAGTGCACGTTGTCGTCGCCGGATCCGTGCACGATCAGCAGCTTGCCCTTGAGACCCTCGGCAAAGCCGATGGGCGAGGCCAGCCGATAGGCCTCGGCGTTGGTGGTGGGAAGCCCCATGTAGCGTTCCTGGTAGATCGTGTCGTAGAGGCTCTCATCGGGGACCGGCGCGACCGCCATTCCCACCTGGTACACGTTGGGATAGCGGAACATCGCCTGCAGGGTGCTCGACGCTCCGCCGCTCCAGCCCCAGATGGCTACTCGCGTGGAATCGAGATAGGGCCGCGAGCGGGTTAACGCCTGTACCGCTTCGGCCTGCTC
>JBEPVJ010000240.1:0-4666 GCA_041691095.1 Gemmatimonadales bacterium | reverse complement strand
GCACCAGGGTGCTCTTTCCGCTGCCGGATACCCCGGTGATTGCGGTGAGGGTACCGAGGGGGATGTCGGCGTCGACGCCCTTGAGGTTGTGAAGCGTGGCCCCCCGAATCTTGATCCATAGCGGGCCGGCCGGCCTTCTCACGCTCGGGACGCCGATGCGTTTCGATCCGCTCAGATATTCTCCCGTCAGGGAGTTACCGGCGTTGGCCACCGTCCCGGCGTAGACCACTCGTCCTCCGTGCTCGCCGCTCCCCGGCCCGAGCTCCAGCATGAAATCGGCCTGGCGGATGGCGGCGAGGTCGTGCTCAACGACCAGGACGGTGTTGCCGCCATCGCGCAAGCGATGGAGCAGCGCCAGCAGCCGGTCGGTGTCGCGCGGGTGCAGTCCCACCGACGGCTCGTCCAGCACGTACATCGCATCGACCAGCCGGGCGCCCAGCGCATTGGAGAGCGCGATGCGTTGGGCTTCTCCACCGGAGAGGGTGCGGGTCTGGCGGTCCAGGGTCAGGTAGCCAAGCCCGACATCGAGGAGAAAATCAACCCGGGCCGAGAGCTCCTCCATGATGTGGGCGCCGATGTCTCGCGCCGACCCGGTGAGCGGAAGGGCGCGGAGCCAGTGGGCCAGCCCGCTGAGCGGCAGGGCCGCCACGTCGGCGATGGTGCGCCCCGCGAGGCGAACCGCTCGGGCATGCTCGTTGAGTCGGGTGCCGCCACAGGCGGGGCAGGTCTTGGCCAGCTGATACTGCCGAAGGAACACCCGGATGTATTGCTTGTAGCGCTTCTCTTCCAGGCCCTTCAGGAAGGGAAAGATTCCCAGGTACTTGCCGGTCTTGCCGTGCAGCAGTTCCCGTTTGGCGGCGGCCTTGAGCGACTTCCACGGCCTGGCGGGGTCGGCGCCGAGTGCTCGCGCGGTGTCCAGCAGCAGCTTTCGCCGGGCCTCGTAGCGCGGCTTGGTCCAGGGATCGATGGCGCCCTCGACCAGGCTGCGGCCGGGGTCCGGAATGATGAGAGATTCGTCGTATTCCAGCACGGCGCCGAATCCGTTGCACCCGGCGCAGGCACCCCGCGGATTGTTGAAGGAGAAGAGCAGGGGCGTCTGGGCGACGGCGGGCGTATCGCAGGCGCTGCACGCCAGGTGCTCGGTGAAACGGAGCCGGCCTCCATCGTGGAGGACCACCGCCACGCCTTCTCCTTCGGCGAAGGCGAGCGCAAGCGCCTCCGCCAAACGGGTCTGGGCCGAAGCCGGCTGGCGGTCCACTACTACCAGCACCTCGGCCGCCCGTGTCAGGTCGGTCCCTTGCGGGAGCTCCTCCAGATGGTAGTCTCTGCCATCCCCCACGACGCGCAGAAACCCCAGCGCGCGGAGATTCTCGACCAGCGCCTGGTGGGTGACGCGGGCGGACTCGGGCACCGGAAAGGCGACCACGACCCGGGCTTGCCCGAGCTCCGAGATCCGCGCGACCGCGGAGGCGGTGGTATCGCGGGCCACGGGGTGGCCGCATTTCCTGCAGAATGGCGTTCCGACCCGGGCGAAGAAGAGGCGGAGAAAATCGTACACCTCGGTTGCGGTGCCGACCGTGGAACGGCTCGAAACGGCTGGATTCCTTTGTTCGATGGCCACGGCGGGGGCAATGCCCTCGAGCCGGTCGACCAGGGGCTTGGGCATCCGCTCGAGAAACTGCTTGGCGTAGGTCGACAGCGATTCGATATAGCGGCGCTGCCCCTCGGCATAGAGGGTATCGAAGGCGAGGCTGCTCTTGCCCGAGCCCGACGGCCCGGTGATCACCACCAGGCGGCGCCGGGGGAGATCGACGGTTATGCCCTTGAGGTTATGCTGGCGGGCGTTGACGATACGCAGAACGGAGTCGGCCACGCATGAAGAATAAGGGGACGGCGATTAGGTTAGAGGCCACATGGCCAAATTGCTGACCCCCAAGCACCTCCGGCGAGGATTCGAGATCTTTTTTCTCGCTTCGCTGATCGGGTTCGGTGCGCTGCTCTACTACAGCAACGGCTTCGGGGCATTTCTCGCGGCGATTCCCCGGATTCAGTGGATCTGGATCCTGGCGGGGCTGGGCCTCGCGTCGATGGACTGGATCGGTGGTGGTCTCCGGCTGTGGGTGCTGGCCCGGCACATCCATCCCAATCCATCGTTCAAGGGGCTGGTCTTAGCGGGCGGGATGGGCGCCTGGGCTTCCTACCTGACCCCGCTGCAATCCGGCAACGCCCCGATCACCATCTACACCATGAAGCGGTACGGCATTCCGGTTCCGATCGCCCTCACACTGGTGTTGATGTCCTTCGTTTCCACGGTGGCCTTCTTCGGCATCGCCGGCCCGATCGCGATTTTTTTCGGGGCGGGGAAGTCGATGGGACAGTACAGCCTGGTGCTGGGGATCTCGCTGTACGACCTCTTTCTGGCCAGCCTGGGGATCTTCGTTTTTCTCTTCGGCGTGCTGATCGTACTGGTGATCTGGCCCAAGGCGCTGCACATCGTGCTCCGGAAGATCATCGGATTCGTCGGACGCCGGAGCTCGAAGGTGGCTGCTCGGCTCACTCACCTCGAAAAGGGGATCGATGAAGCCCGCGACGCCATGGCCAAATTCAACACCCCCCGCGGGTGGCTGGCGCTGCTATGGGCCACGATCATCTCGGGGCCGTCCCATGCCAACAAGCTGCTCTCGGGTTATGTGGCACTTCGGGCTATCGGCATCGAGGCCCAGTTCGTCGATGTGCTCCTGCTCCAGACGCTGATCACGTTCCTGCTCTATTTCTTCGCCCCGACGCCGGGCGGCTCGGGAATCGCGGAGCTGCTGTCCGCCGCGGTGATGTCCATCTACGTACCGCGGCCCCTCACTGCCCTGTACATCCTCATCTGGCGGCTGATCATCAGCTATTTCACCATCATCTTCGGCACGGCGATCTTTTACTACTGGGTGCGTCAAGGCCTGAAAGGGGTGGAAAGCGACACCTCCGGCCTGGCGGTGGAGGGGCCGCCCGGGGGGTGACCGGTTTCCTTGCGACCCGGGCGGCCGGAGCCTACGTTTGATCCGACCGTCTATTCGCAGGATGTCACGGACGAATGCAGCTTGAACTCGGCGGACGCCGGTACCCCGTCGCCGCCGGTGATTTTGTCATCGGCTCCGGGTCGGAATCGACCCTCGTACTCGCCGCGGCAGGGGTACTCCCCAGGCACGCGGTCATCCGCCAGCTCGGCCCCGGCATGGCGGTGGTGGTCCCGGCGCTGTCCGGAGCGGAGATACTCGTGAATGGAGCCAGGCTGGGCAGCGACCCAACCCCGTTGATGCACGGCGATAAAATTCGTATCGGTGGGTCCGAGATCACGGTGGTCGACCCCCGTCGCGCTGGAGCGACCCAGGTACACGCTACGGCGCGTCCGTCCCTCACCCCTGATTCCGAATCCCCGACCCCAAATGAGCCTTCCGTTCCAGTCCCCGCCGCCGGCCGGCTGGTCAGTCTGACCGACGGACGCGAGTACTCCCTGGATGTCGTCCCCTTCGTGATTGGACGGGACGCAACCGCCGCCGTGGTGGTCGACGCCGAGGAGGTCTCCCGGCGTCACGCAGAAATTCTCTGCATGCCTGATGGCGACTGTCTGGTGGACTACTCCAGCAGCGGTGTCTGGGTGAATGGAGAGCGCATTCTTAATAAGGCCACGCTCAAGAGCGGCGACTTGATCCGGGTCGCGACCGAGGAGCTGCGGTACTATCCCAGCGAGGCGCGGAGTCGGGCTGCGGGCGCCCATTTCAAGCTGGGAGATACGGTGGTGGGCATGCAGGCGATCCGGCGGGCTCCCGTCATCCAGTCCGGTTACCTGGCGCCCAACGAGCCCCCGCTGGCTACCCTGCTGATCAAAGGCGGCCAGCGCAAGGGAGAGCGGGTCAATGTGCGCACCCCCGTGGTGAACATCGGGCGTGCCGACTACAATGACATCGCACTTCCGGACCCGAGTATGAGCGCGAGTCACGCCAAGTTGCAGCTCCGCGAAGGCGTGTGGATGCTGACCGACCTGGGCTCCACCAATGGCACCAGAGTCGATGGAGAACCGGTCCACGGAGAGGCCCCGCTGTCTCCGGGGAGCGCGGTCACGTTTGGAGAGATTCCCGTTTCGTTCGAGCCTCGCGACAGCGGCGTAGCAAAGGGCTCAGGCACCAGGGTCCTGCAGGTACCGCTGGCGGCCTCCGCCCCGGCCGGTCCGGTGCTTTCACCGGACGGCCGCAGGCAGCCGATTCCGCCTCGACCAGTCAAGCGTATGCCACTGATACTTTTCGGCGTCGGGATCGCGGTGTTCCTCGTCGTCGTTTACTTCCTTCTCGGCTGAGCCATGCGGATCTCCTGCGCGGGCAACTCGGACGTCGGCGTCGTCCGGTCGGGGAACGAGGACAGCTTCCTCCTCGACTGCGCCAAGGGCCTCTTCATCGTCGCGGATGGCATGGGCGGTCATGCAGCCGGTGAGGTCGCGAGCGAGATGGCGGTCCAGATCGTCGCCAAGGAGCTGGGAAGTTTGCGCGGGCTCTCCGACGGCGAGGCGGCAGCCCGGATGCGCAGCGCCATCCGGAAGGCCAACGCAGCCATCTTCGACCGCACGCTGGCGGAGCACGACAAGCGCGGGATGGGCACCACCACCACGGTGATGGTCCTGTTC
>JBEPVJ010000239.1:0-4671 GCA_041691095.1 Gemmatimonadales bacterium | reverse complement strand
CGGCTTCCGTCATTCCCGATGACGAGGTCGGCGCGGTCTCGCTTACGAGCCGCGGGCATCTGGGTTCCGATCAGCATCTGGGCCTCCACCGGCTTGATGGAGCGCTCGCTGGTCAGACGGGAAAGCCGCAGATCTTCCGGCGCATCGACCAGGACCACCGCGTCGAAGCGGGTGGGATCCATCGTCTCGAACAGCAACGGGATATCGTTCACCACGATATCGGTGATGGACGTGCTGGCGAGGCCGAGCAGCCGGCGGCGTTCCGCCTCCACCGCGGGGTGCACGATCGCCTCGAGGAGCTTGCGCTCCTCCGGGCGAGCCAGGATGCGCGCTCGCAGCGCGGCGCGGTCGAGCGTGCCGTCGACCGCCACGGTGCCGGGGCCGAAGCGCGCCGCGATCTCCCGGAACACCTGGGTGCCGGGACGCTGCAGTTCCCTCACGATCGCGTCGGCGTCGATGATGGTAGCGCCCCAGTCGCGCAGCAGCGCGGCCACCGAGGACTTGCCGGCGGCGATGTTGCCGGTGAGCGCGACGTTATACACGGGACTGAGAATTGAGGATGCTAGAGCAGCGCGGTTTGATCCTCATCCTCCCGTGGCACCCGGTGGCATCGCCGGCAACGGGCCTCGTACGCCTCGCTGCCTCCGATCTGGATCGTGGGGGAGTCGTAGCGGGCCGGTTTGCCGTCGACCAGGCGCTGGTTGCGGCAGGCCAGGTCCCCACAGACCACACAGATCGCCGAGAGCTTGTCCACGTGTTCTGCGATGGCCATCAGGTGCCCCATCATGCCGAAGGGCTCGCCCCGGAAATCGGTGTCGGTGCCGGCCACCACGACCCTGACTCCGCGGGCTGCCAGCTCGGTGACCACCTCGACGATGTCTTTATCGAGGAACTGGGCCTCGTCGATACCGACCAGCTCGGTGTCGGGGCGGGTCTGCCGCATGATCTCGGCGGCGCTATCCACCGGAATGGCTTCGAACTCGATGCCGCTATGGCTGGAGACGCGGAAGACGCCGCCGTAACGCTCGTCGAGGTGGGACTTGAACACCTGAACCTTGCGGCGAGCGATGAGCGCGCGGCGTATGCGGCGGAGCAGCTCCTCACTCTTGCCGCTGAACATCACGCCCGCGATGACCTCGATGGTCCCCGGGCGGGCCAGGTTGAACATCGCGACCATCCAACGAGTGAAAGTGTGGTTTCCGGGGTCCCCGACGATAGCGGTGCATTGGAACCGGGTCAAGCATTCAAACAGCGCTCTTGCGGTTTGAATTCCGCTCCACATATTCCGCCGCTCGACAATGGGTCGCGCGCACGGCGGGAGACATCGATGACGAAGCACGAGCTGGTGACCGAGCTGGGCAAGCGACTTGACGTCTCACGCGCCAAGGCCGCGGAAACCATTGACGTGCTCTTCGGCCGGGGCGGCATCGTCCCGTCTGAACTGCGTAAAGGCGGGCGGGTACAGATCACCGGGTTTGGCCAGTTCGAGACCAAGTCCCGCGCTCCCCGCAACGGGCGCGACCCCCGCACCGGGCGGTCCATCGCAATCAACGCCTCCACCGCCCTGGTGTTCCGCGCCGGTCAGCCGCTCCGGGATCTGCTCAACAAGAAGCGATAGTCGCTAGCGCTTGCCCCGGTCCACGCGGGCCACCACCCGCCGCTTCCGAATCATCTTGCCCGCCATTCGCTCGGCCACCTGGTCAGGGTCGGCCACGCCCTTGAGCTCGACCAGCGAGAAGGCATCGCGGAGCTCGACCTTACCGACCGACTCGCGCGGCACGCCCACTTCCTTCACCAACAGCCCGACCAGGTCGTGCGCCGTCGCCATGTCCTTCTTGCCGACGCCGACCCAGATCCTCACTGGCGCCCCGGGAGCGCTTGGTGGTGGGGGCGCGGGCTCCGGCTCGCCGGCCTTCGCCGCGGTCCAGAGCTCGAGCAGGGCTGCGGCCACCGCGGTGGACTCGTAGCGCTCGAGCAGCGGCGCCAGGATCTGGAAGGATGCCGCGGAGGAGCCGTGCGCCAGCGCCGCGGCAATCGACCGGCGGGTCGCGTCCAGATCGCCCTGGGCTTTATCGAGGAGCCCACGGGCATGCACCGGCCGGCGGTTGGGCGCGAGCCGCGCAGCGAAGGCCTCGGTGCCCGGGGGAACCAGCAGGAGCACGTCGCCCAGGGCAGCGAGCTCTCGCAGGCGCTCCGGAACCGGAAGGTCCCAGGCGATGATCAGCGAGGATTTGCCGGGCAGGCTGGTGGTGATCGTCGCCTCGGTGCCCCAGGCGGCGAGCGCGGCGGCAATTGCGACGTGGTCGCCGGCATCTGCGGTCCAGACCGCGAGCGACTGGGGATCGAGCTGCTCGACCAGGTCTCCCACTACTGAAAGCCGATCGCTCCAGGCCACCGGCGTGCTCCGTACCGCCGGGGGCGACCCGGTCCAGTCGGGGCCGAGCACGTCCACCACCGGCGCGCGCCAGCAATAGCGCTCGACCAGTGCCGCGGCCGCGCCGGGGTCGGCGGTCACCACGATGCGCTGGGTCTCTTTAGGGACCTCATGCAGGAGCGTGGCAAGAAGCTCCTCTCCGGCCCATGACTCAGGCCAGAGTAGGAGCACGGCAGCCAGCTCATCCATCTTGAGGGAGGCGCGCCGGACCAGCTCGTGAACGGTCTCGGGCGCCGCAAAGGCGAGGGCGATCGTGTCGGACTTGATCAGGCGGGCGAGGCGCCCGGGCAGGTGGGCGCCTGCCACCTTCACACCGGTGCCCTGCGCCAGCCGAGCGGCAACGCGGGCCCACTCGTCCACCGCTTCGGGCGGGCAGAGGGCCAGCGCGAGCCCCTTTCCCTCGGCGCCGAGCCTGGTGATCAGCCCGGAGAGCACCGGCGCCGCCCAGTCGGGCGACGGGGGAGCGACGAATACCAGATTGTGGCCCCGAGACGCCACTGGGGCGGCCTCGTGGAGGGCGGGATGTTCCTGATCCGACACGGACGCCTCGATTGTCAAAAAGCACTGGGTTGCCGACGGGCCGAAAGCTAATCCAACTGGTTATCTTCTCGCCATGACGCGCGTTATTCGGTTGCCCGATCCCCTCTCATCGAACCTCTCGCACCTCAAGGCCTCCGAGACTATGGCCATCAGCGCCGAGGCCAAACGGCGCAAGGCGGCCGGCGAAGACGTCATGGACCTGGGCGTGGGGGAGCCGGACTTCGACACTCCGGCGGCGGCGGCCCAGGCGGGCGTCCTGGCAATTCAGCACGGTCACACTCGGTACCCACCCAACGCAGGTCTCAGCGAGCTCCGGAAGGCCATCGCCCGCAATCTCTCGGAGCATGCGGGGGGGCGCCCGATCGATCCCGAGGGGATTGTCATCAGCTCGGGCGCCAAGCAGTCACTGTTCAATGCCTGCTTCAGCCTCTTCGGTCCCAAGGACAAGGTACTGATTCCGTCGCCGGCCTGGGTTTCTTACCCGCAGATCGTTCACATTGCGCGGGCCGAGCCGGTGATGATTCCGGGCGCCGCCGACTGGGGGCTCAAGGTCAGCGTTCAAGATCTCGAGAAGCACACCGACAAGCTGGTGCGGGGACTGATTCTCTGTTCGCCCTGCAATCCGACCGGCGCGGTGTATACCCTCTCGGAACTCAAGGCGATTGCGGCGTGGGCCAGGAAGCACGAAATCTGGATTGTCGCCGACGAGATCTACGGCCGGATCTTCTATGGGGATGGCGGCGCGCCCTCGTTCCTCGAGCTCCCGCCGGAGGATACCGAGCGGATGGTACTCATCTCGGGGGCGAGCAAGGCCTACGCGATGACCGGGTGGCGGATCGGCGCGGCGCTGGCGCCACTGCACCTCGCCAAGGCGATGGCCAACCTCCAATCACATACCACCAGCGGCGCGAATCATCCGGCGCAGTGGGCGGCTCTCACCGCCTTCAACGATCCGGCAGTAGAGCAGGACGTTCAGAAGATGGTGACGGCGTTCGGCCACCGGCGGGATCTGGTGGTGGCGCGCTTTCGCGATGAGGCGCCCGGGGTGGAGTTCGTCGAGCCGCACGGGGCCTTCTACTTCTTCTTCCGAGTCGACGGCCTGACCGCCGAAGGCCCGATGAGCGGCCAGACCTTCTGCGAGCGGCTGATCACCGAGACCGGAGTGGCGCTGGTGCCTGGTGGGGCGTTCGGCGACGACCGCTGGGTCCGCCTGAGCTACGCGGTCTCCGACAAAGAGCTCGCCGTGGCGCTCGACCGGCTCATCCGCTTCATCGTGCGGCTCGGCGGCTGATACCCCGCTCCGTATCCATGCCCCTCACCATTCGCGAGCTTCGGCGGCGGCTCGCCCCGGTGCCCGGGATGGTGCCGGCGGCGCTGGTTCCTCCCGGAAGTCATGGGCGCGAGGACGAAGCCTGCATCACCCCCGCGACACTGATCGAGGCCGGTCCCGTAACGTCCCGAGACGTCGGAACCGCGGAAGCCTGGCCCGGGACGGTCGCCTTTCTCGACGGAACTCAGCGCATCGAAGTGGTGGGGTACTTCGGGACCTCTCCGCTCGTCGTGGCGGAAGTCGCGGCGGCGGTTCGTGAGCGGACCGGGCGCGATACCCGCACCGTGTGCAGCGAGCGTCGCATTTTGGCCATTGCGCGACCCCAGGTCCTCGCGGCAAGCGCGGCCGCGCTGACGGGGATTGCCAC
>JBEPVJ010000238.1:0-4674 GCA_041691095.1 Gemmatimonadales bacterium | reverse complement strand
GTGTATAAGAGACAGGGGTGGCAAGATCGGGCTCTTCGGCGGCGCCGGTGTCGGCAAGACCGTCGTCATCATGGAGCTGATCAACAACGTCCAGAAGGGACACGGCGGGAAGTCGGTCTTCTGCGGTGTGGGCGAGCGGACTCGCGAAGGAAACGATCTGTATCTGGAAATGTCCGAAAGCGGCGTCATCAAGTCCACGGCGCTGATCTACGGCCAGATGAACGAGCCGCCGGGAGCGCGTCTTCGGGTCGGACTGACCGGCCTGACTGTCGCCGAGTATTTCCGCGACATCGAGGGGCAGGACGTGCTCCTGTTCATCGACAACATCTTCCGCTTCACCCAGGCCGGCTCCGAGGTCTCGGCGCTCCTGGGCCGCATGCCCAGCGCGGTCGGATACCAGCCGACCCTGGGCACCGAGATGGGCGATCTGCAGGAGCGGATCACCTCGACCAAGAAGGGCTCTATCACGTCGGTGCAGGCGATCTACGTCCCCGCCGACGATCTCACCGATCCGGCGCCGGCCACCGCCTTCGCGCACCTCGACGCGACGGTGGTGCTCTCCCGCGCCATCTCGGAGCTGGGCATCTATCCGGCGGTGGATCCGCTCGACAGTACCAGCCGGATCCTCGATGCCAACTACGTCGGCGAGCGCCACTATAACGTGGCGGTCGGTCTGCAGCGGACCCTGCAGCGCTACAAGGCGCTCCAGGACATCATCGCGATCCTGGGCATGGATGAGCTGTCGGAAGAGGACAAGCTGATCGTCGGGCGGGCCCGCCGGCTCCAGCGCTTCCTGTCGCAGCCGTTTTTCGTGGCCTCGCAGTTCACCGGGTTCGAGGGCAAGTACGTCAAGCTGGAAGACACTATCAACAGCTTCGAGCGGGTGCTGGCCGGCGAGTTCGATCACCTGCCGGAGCAGGCGTTCTACATGCAGGGCGGTATCGAAGACGTGATCGCCCGGGCCAAGGAGCTGGCCGCCTCATGATGCGGGTGCTGGTGATCAGCCCGGAGCGCGCCGTGTTCGATGGCGATGCGGACAGCCTGGTGGCTCCCGCATTTGACGGGATGGTGGGTATCCTTCCCCGGCATGCTCCGTTCATGACGTTGCTCGGCACGGGAACGCTTTCGGTGCGGAGCGGAGGCGCGACCAGCAATTTTCGTGTGCAGGGGGGCTTCCTGCAGGTCGTCTCCAACACCGTCCGCGTCGTCGCCGAACACGTTCAGGGAGATTCGAATGCGTCGTAACCTGCTCTCTGCCGCGCTCCTGCTCCTCGCCGCGGCGCCTGTCGCTGCCCAGTCCACCGGCACCCCCGTCTTCCACGCCCCCTACCGCGTCTTCGACCGATACGAGATCGGCGGCAACGTTTCAGACGCGGGGAACATCACCTTCGAGGGGTTCTACGGCTTCAGCAGCGACAAGGCCGCCAAATGGGACTTCTCGCTGCGGGGCGGGATAGAGGATCAGGGCCACGGCGGCAAAGCGGTGCTGCTGATCGGGGTGGACGCCCGGTATCGGGTTATCACCCAGACCGAAGACTTTCCGCTGGACGGCGCGCTCATCACGGGGGTCGGCGCCAATCTGGTGAGTGGCGGCTCCCGGCTGCTGATTCCGATCGGGCTGTCGCTCGGCCGGCGGGTCAACTTCACCAACAGCAAGGTCAGCCTGGTGCCGTACGCCGAGCCGGTAATCGTTCCCAATTTCGGCAGCGGCACGAACGACGTGGCCGTGGCACTCGGCCTCGGCGCTGATCTGCGGGTCAATCGCCGCTTTGAGGTCCGCGCGGGCATCGGCATCGGCGACATCAAGAATTTCTCCCTGGGCTTTTCCATCGCCCGCTGAAGGAGCCATCCATGAGTTTTCCTGCCCGCCTGATCGCGCTGGTCGCGCTCGGGACCGCCGGTACTGCCGGCGGCCTCGGTGCACAGATCCGCTTCCTTCCGGTTCGTAATGCCGGAGTCGGGACCGGCATCGGGATCGCCGCCGATGTCGGCTTCCCGAATTCAGCCGCGGGGAAGGGCCTCGCTTTCGGCGCCACCGGCGCGATCGGCCTCGGCCCGCTCGGCGTGACCGCCAGCGTCGGCCACTACAATCCCAGTGGCGCGGGCCCCTCGCTCAATTCCGCCGGGGTCACCGGGAACCTCAAGATCTTCGGTGGTCCGCTTATTCCGGTGTCTGTCACTTTCCAGGCCGGCGCCGCCTACGACAAGACCAGCGGCAGCAGTGTCGAGGGAGACGGGATATCCAGCAAGACGTGGCACGTCCCGATCGGCGTGGGTCTCGCGCTCACGATTCCTAACCCGGCCTTTTCGATCAAGCCCTGGCTGGCGCCGCGGATCGATATCCTGCGCTCGACCCATTCCAATGGCGGAACCGCCCAATCGGTCAGCGATACCCAGGCCAAGCTCGGTATCAGCGGCGGTGTGGACCTGGGCTTCCTGTCCGGCCTGGCGGTGCGGGTGATGTACGACCGGGTGAATTACGGCAGTGGCATCACCCCCGCGGTCCTGAGTCTGGGTCTCGGGTTCAAGGTGGGCACATGACGGCGCGGCTCCGCGCTCTTGCTCCACTGATGCTCCTGCTGGCAGGGGCGTGCACCCAGGTGTTCGATGCGACCACGCTCGGCATGCCAGTCGCGATGGCGGCTCCGCCGGGCAGCTTGCCTCCGGGCAAGGCGTTCAGCGTGAAGGCCCACACCGTGCACGGACTGTTCGGGCTGATCACGCTCTCACAGGCCAACCTTCGGAAGGGCCTTGCCACGCAGCTGGCCGGCGGCGAGCAGGTTTCCAACCTGAAGATCAAGACCAAGAGCCGCTGGTTCGATGTGGTCGTCTCGGCGATCACGCTGGGGCTGATCGTGCCCCGCACCGTGATCTATGAAGGCGTCATCATCGGGCGCTAGGGATCTTCGCGGCGGCTTCGCTGCCCAGTCTCACGTCGATGAAGTCGTAGGCCACCTAGCGGGTCTTGCCGCCATCGGTGCTGCATCCTGGAACTGCCGCACCAGGTTCGGCCCCAGATTGTAGAAGATGAAGGTGCCTTTGATCGTCTGGCCCTGGGCGTTGGTGCGCGACTAGGTGATGCGCATCGCCCCGTCCCGATTCTCTCCCCCCGTCGAAGTAGTTCACGTCCCCCGCCGAGACCTGGCGCCACTTGCCGCTCGAAGACCCGCGTGCTGATCGCGGTGAACTCGGGCCTGTTTCTGATGGTGGCGAAGGCCTCCTCGGCGTCGAGCACCTCGAAGTCCACGTAACCCGCTGAATCGGCCCGCCGAAGGCCGGCCATGGCCGGGTCCGGCTCCCGCTGCAACGCCGGCACGACCCCGGGCCTGAAACGACCCCGGTTCGTAGCGAGAAAGGAGTCATTCCGGGACTTGGCGCTGGCGTAGGAACCCGCCGAGATGCGCGAGTCCGCTTGCGATGGTGGGGAAGGCGCCGGAGCGGCCGGAGTCTGTGCGGCGAGGGATTGAACCACTCCGGGGACGCAGAGAATTCCTCGGGCCAGCCTGCGAATGATCCACTGTATTTGTCCCTGCCGTAAGAGAGACGGCAGGATTCTAGGCGCTGCGTCGCTCCGGGCTATCGAAGAATTGCTCGCGGCCACCGAGCAGCGCGGCGCGAAGCCGGGACGGGGGGATTCCCATTCGCAGGCGGAACGCGGCGGTAAAGTGGCTGTGGCTCGAAAATCCGAGACGATGGGCCAGCCGGCTCAGGTCCATCGGCAGCTCGGCAAGTCCTTCGAGCGCCGCCCGGACTCTGAGCTCAATCAAGTACTCGTGCAGGGTCTTCCCGTTCCAGCGCCGAAACACCCGGCAGAGATGATACGGTGATGCGCCGAGCCGCAGTGCGAGCTCTCGAAGCCGCGGCGTGGTCGAGAGATCGCGGGCCAGCTCCGCCTTGGCGTGCTCCGCGAGCTCCCGCTGCGCGCCCATCCTCAACGGCCGGACGGGTCGCGCGCCGAGCAGGCCGGCGCGCAATACCGCACCGATCAGCATCACGACCTGCTGCTCGACGGCCAGTACCGGCATTCCGCTGCGTACCTGATGCACCAGAAGGCGCTGCCGGCCATACAATGCCGCGTCGGCGGATGCGCGCATGGTGCGAAAGGGCTGGGAAGGTCGCTCGGCCGACGGCGGATCGATCTCGGCGGCGATGGATGCCGCCAGGGGCTGGCTTACACTGAACCAATCCACTCGATCGCCATCGGGGGCGAGCGGGAGCCTGATGTAGGGTTGTGCCTTGTTGTAGACGGTGGCGACCAGCGGATCGGCGACGAACGGCTTCTGGCCCTCGTGCTGGATCCAGACCGAGGTCCTGGGAAAGGCGACCGAATATCCCTCAATAGCTCCGGCCACCCGAAATTCCGGGTGGTCGACCGGGCAGGAAAAAGTGCCGACCCGCACGTCGGGCGATGTGAACAGCAATGTCTCTAGGGGAGCAGCCGTCATGTTTCTCCCGACGCCCGGGCAGCGGGGCTGGTTTCAGACTGGGCGGATTGGAACGCCCATGAGGCCCTCGACCAGGCACGCGTTCCTGGACGCCGCGCCCACCCCGGCCTCGACGCACTCCAGCGCTCGCCGTCCCGCGGCCCGGGCGTGCGGGGGGTTGGGCCGCAGAGCGCGCCAGATGGCGGCGCGGGGGTTGGCCCCCGCCGGGGTGGGGCGCGCAGCGCGATCG
>JBEPVJ010000237.1:0-4675 GCA_041691095.1 Gemmatimonadales bacterium | reverse complement strand
GTGTACAGGTTCGACCACCAGAACGGCGTGGCGATGCCATCGCCCCACTGGCCGTCCTCGCGCTGTTGATCGAGCAGCCGCAGCCCCCAGCCCTCCGATGCCACCCGGTGGCGCTCGGCGGTCACGATCTCCGCGGGCATATCGGTCAAGTCGCGCATGACCTGCCAGCGGATCGAAGGATCGGCGTCGAGGAGCCAGGCGATGACAGCGTCGTTCGAGGAACCCCAGAACGATAACGGGAGTTTAGAGCTGGGCGGCACGGCGCCACTGCTCGGCGATCACGGCGTGCCCAGCCGCCGTGGGGTGTACACCGTCGGCGGCCCAATATTGCGGAGCGACGGAGCGGGCGCGCTTATCGAATACCGCCTGCAGCGGGACGAACGTGGCATGGGCCCGCGCCGCCACCCGCGCCGCCGCGGCGCGCCGCGCGTCGAATTCCGGGAACCACCGTTCGGTCACCGCCCCACAGCGCAGTGCGAATGGCTCGAGCACGATGAGACGCACCTTCGGCAGCGCCTGCCGGGTCTGCCCGAGTAGCGTCGAATATTGGTCTTCGTAATCCTGCACGGTGCCGGCATACCCATTCAACAGCTTGTGCCAGAAATCGTTCACGCCGATCAGGATACTCAAGACGGCGGGTTGCAATGCGAGGGTGTCCGCGCTCCAGCGCTGTTCCAGGTCGGGAACCTTGTTGCCGCTGACGCCCCGATTGAAGCACCGGAGCCCGCGATCGGGATGCGCCGCGAGCGCCGCCGAGCCGGCAAGCAAGGGGTATCCGGCGCCAAGTCCGCCCGTCGTATTCGGCCCAGTCGCGGCGCGGTCGCGGCCGCAATCGGTGACCGAGTCCCCCTGGAACAGGACCACCTGTTCCGGGCGCTCAGGCGATGCGGCATTCACCGTCGCGGCCCACTCCGCCGAGCCGACGAGGGCGGTCGTCGCGGCGATGAAATTGCGCCTGGTTAGTCCGTCCGACATCGTCGTCCTCCTAGCGCAGCAGGCTCCGGTACTCCGTGATCAATCGCCGTGCCGTGGCCACCGCATCACCTCGTGGTGCGGTAGGGAAGGGCGCGGTGTGGCGCGACCATTCCTGCTCCCAGGCGCACATATCGGTCGCGAAGGGCGCCCGATCGAAGGGAACCCCGGTTGCAAGCGAGCGGTCCAACCGGGCAAAGAATTCCCGCCAGCGCGGTAGGAAGTACCCCGCGAACATTCCCGCCCACTCCTTGAACGCGTAGAGATTGAGGTCGTCATTCTGGCCCTCGGTGCACTTGGTGCCCCACAGGGTAATGATGTTGCGCGCGTTCCATTCATAGAGCCGACGCTCGGCATCGGTTCGGCCCCAGCGCCGGGCATCGGCAATCCAGCGCCCGAGCAGGAACTCCTCACGAGTGCTCACCAGTATATCGAGGTCGCCGAGCAAGCGGGTAACCCGCTGCGCCTCAGCCGCCAGGGCGCCGCGGTCTCCCCGCGTGTAGGCCTCCTGGACCCGGGTCACCAGCGGCACCGCGAGCTGTCCCAGCACCTGGCGTGTGAGGTTCACGACGTCGTAGCGATAGTTGTCGTTCCCACCCAGGGCGGGAGCCGCGCTCAGCAGCGAGTCCAGCGCCTCGGTCAGCACCCGCACATCGTACGGCGGTATCGGCTCCGAACGGTACGCCGGTCCCTTCGTATAGAACTGCGGTCGCTCGGCGAGAAAGTTGCCGGTTTGATCGCTCGATCGGAACGCCGTGGCGAGCAGGCGTTGCCACGCATACCATGCCGCCGGATTGGGCCCTCCATAGCGCCGCCTCACATAGTCGCTGGACCATGCTTCCACCGCGGGAACCCGATTGCGCCAGATCTGGTCCATCACGAAATCGGGCACCACGGGATTGGTGCCCAGGCCTTCCATCATCATGCCGAGGCCCGACAGCCGGCCTCGGGCGGGGCTCGATACCGCGCTGTCGAGGTTGCGCGCGATGGACGGCAGATCGCCATTCACGCTGATCTTGCCGCCGAAGTTGTAGAGCACGTTCCAGACCCACGGCTTGCCGTAAAACCCCTGGCGCGACTGCCACACCGGGTGACGATCGCCCCACAGGTCGAGCACCACCATGCGATCGTCGGGCACCGCGCCCAGGAGCGCGCGAGCTTGCGTGTCATGCCAGAAGCTCGCCTGGTAATAGAGGAACCAGCCCTGGAGCAGCCACACCGCCTGCGAGTCCACCGCTTGCATGGAGGAATAGATGGCGTGGCCCATGCCCGCGAGGAACGTGGAGTCGTTCGAGGGCGGGTTGATCTCGTTGAATGGATCGGCGGCATACAGGTGGTCGGTGCCGAACAGCTCGGCCTGCCGCTGGATGAAGCGCTGCCCGAAGCGCTGAAAGAGTGGATCGAGTGGATCGAGAAACCAGGTCCCGCTGAAGCCGGCCGACCAGTCGCCGGTCTGGTGAATGCGCGCACCAGGAAAAACCTGCGTGATGGACGCCGGCACGTGGCCGGTGAACCCTTGCAGTGCCGGGGTCATGCCGAGCGCGCGCTCGCGTCCCAGGATCTGGCGTTCCAGAGCGATGTGGCTGTCGATCCAGGAATCGGGGAGCGGCCCGCCGAGGCCGTCGATGTTGCCCATCCATCCCCACGGCAGGTATGCAGGGCCCACGAGGAAGCTGGCGATCTGATTGCGCGAGAATCCGAGGTCCTGGAGCACCAGTCGCCACACCGCTTCCTGTCCGGTGACGGCGAGTGGCGTGTTGATGCCCTTGAGGGCCATCCAGTCGATCATCCGCTGCCACTGGGCCCAGTCCCACCACGCCATGGAGTAGGAAAAGGTGCAGTAGTTAAAAAAATAGCGAAGTCGATACGGAGTGCTGACCCGCATGGGCGCCGTCACCGGCTTCAGTACACCAAGGTGAATCGGCTGGAGGGGCAGGGAGACGTTCACCCCGGCCACATGCTCGAGGTACCAGTTGAGCGCCGACGCGATCGCGACACCCGACGATCCCCGCAGCACGATGCGGCCCCCGTCCTGGGTGACTTCGAAGACGTCGAGGCCGGCGCTGTCGGGGATGGCCGCGAGCCGGAAGCCTTCCGGGTGGCCGGGGACGACCCGCGCCACCAGCGCGGCGGCGGCGGCCAGATCCACAGTGGAACGGGCACCCGAGGCCGTCCCCGTGGCCGACATGGGTCGAGATGCGAGAGTATTCGTCCCGACGATCGCGATGAGTAGCTGCGCCGTGGTGCGGGAGGTCATCACGATTCTCTTTGCGTTACGGAGCGGCGGCGTACCGGCAACCGGCACCGGCGCAGGTCAGGGCAACGTAGACCTCACCCCGGATGAGCCACCGCCCCCCCCGCTTGACCCACTGCGCCGAGTATCGCCCGCCAATCACGATCGGACCGTCTGGCCGCCCCAGGTGCCCCACCCAGGCGCCGGCTTCGTACGCTAGCGGCCATTGCGTGCTGACCTCGACCGTCGAGGGCTCGCGCTGATAGACCACGACCGAGTCGCGCTTGCCTGCCAGATCGGCCTCGAACAACTGGCGGTAGGCATCTCGCCCGACCACGAGCACACCCAGGCCGCGGCGGATCTCGACGTCCTCCGTCCAGAACGCGGCGACCCCAGCCGGGTCGCCGGCCGCGATCGCGCGGTTCTGAGCGGCGCGCGCTTCGCGAATTGCCTTTGCTTCCGAACCACCGGTACCCCCGGTGTGCACGGCGCACAGAAAGCCGGTGAGCAATACGGCGCGGTGGATTGACGCGAAGATCAACGAGCCTCCTTCTTCTTCTTCGAAGCTTTCGGCTTGGAGCTGTTGAGGGCAACCGCCTGGCGAACCAGCGCCTTGAAGGCTGCTTCGTCGACTTCTTCTCCCTCGTGAATGTCGATCGCTCGGCGGACGTTTCCGTCGAGGCTCGAGTTGAAGAGGCCGGCCGGATCTTTCAGAGATGCGCCCTTGGCGAAGGTGAGCTTCACGACCTTCGTGTAGGACTCGCCGGTGCAGATGATGCCGTCGTGTTCCCACACCGGAGTGCCCATCCACTTCCACGCTTCGACCACGTCCGGGTCTGCCGCCTTGATGAGCTTGCGCATACGTCCGAGGGTTTTTCCCCGCCAGCCGCCGAGCTCGGCGATTCTCGCCGAGATAAGGTGCGATGGCGACTGGCCTTCGGTGGCGTCTGATTTTTTCATATTCTCATCCTGGAAGTGTCGGCCATGTCGTTGGCGGGACGGTGGAGGATAGTCACTTGGCGGGCGCTGCGTGACTCGCTGAATCGAGCGAGGAGAGGTCACTGATCGTGACATAGTATCCGTCAGGGTCCCGCACCGAGAACTCCAGCGTCAGGGTATTCGGATTCAGGTGCGGCTCCTCTTCGAATCGCGCGACGAGCGCCCGCGCCGCTGTCAGTGACATCTCGAAATCGTCGACCCGGAAGAACAGGAGGAGCCCGTTGCCCGGGGTGCCATCGCCCGGGCTCATCAATGACGGGTGCTCGTGCGCGCCCCACTGGTGGAGGCAGAGCAGGACGGTTCCATCCGAATCGATGATCTGACCAAAATAGTCGTGGCCCGGTTGTGTCTCTGGCTGGCCGAAGAGCGTGGTACCATTTGAAGCTGCTCGGCACATCGCTCACGCCAATGATCGTCCAGGTGCGTTTCATGCCGAGGCATTCACCGCTTGCTTCACAAGAACGCCGATCC
>JBEPVJ010000236.1:0-4682 GCA_041691095.1 Gemmatimonadales bacterium | reverse complement strand
AAGTAGCCGAGCTGGAAAGGTCGGTGCAGTACTATGAGCAGGTACTGGGATTGCGCACCTTGGAGCGGAGCACCGGGCGGGCCTTGATGGTTTCACGCCACGGGTCGGTGCCGCTCGTCGAGCTCAATGAGCGTCCGGGCGCGCTACCGGTTCCAAGGCGTGGGAGGCTCGGACTGTATCACTTCGCACTCCTGTTGCCGAAGCGATCCGACCTGGGTCGATTTCTGGCGCACCTCGCCGAACTTGGGGTCTTTCCTGGGATGTCTGACCATCTGGTCAGCGAGGCGCTCTATCTTACCGATCCTGACGGACTTGGCATCGAGGTCTATGCCGATCGTCCCCGCGAGAGCTGGCAGGTGAAGGACAGTACCATCGCGATGGCGACCGATCCTCTGGACGTGCAGGATCTCCTCGCAGCCGGAGCCGGCATTCCGTGGAGTGGGGCGCCGGCGGGCACGCGCGTCGGTCACGTTCACCTGCATGTAGGGGACTTGAAGCAGGCGGAGGAATTCTTTCACGCAGGCCTGGGGCTGGACCGCGTGATTCTCGGGTTTCCCGGCGCGCTATTCCTTTCCGCGGGCGGATACCATCACCACCTCGGAACCAACACCTGGGCGGCCGGAGCTCCCAGTGCGAAAGAGGGTGACGCGCGCCTGCTCGAGTGGACCATCGGCCTGGCAGAACCGAGCGTGGTAACCGCCGCCGCCGAGTCCCTGGCTGCGGCGGGGCATGCCGTAGTGCGGGACAAGGGCGATGCGCTGGTCACCGACCCGTGGGGCACCCGAATCCGGATTACCTCAGCGGGTTAAGCCGGCTCCAGGGCGGCCCGGCGGCGCTGCTCGGCGACTATCACGATAGCCACACCGAGGAAGATCGCTGCGCCGGCCAGGGCGACGCGGAGCGTCAGCTCTTCCCCTTGCAGAACGAGCGGAGCTACGGCCGTGGTGATCAGCGGCTGGAGGTAGATGAAGCTGGTCACCAGGGTGGGCGAGGCTCGCCGGAGCGCCCAGAGGTTCAGGAAATAGGTGACCGTCGTCGGGAATATCGTCATGTACGCCAGCCAGACCAGCAGGCGGGTGTCGAGTAGCTCCGGGTGAACCGATCCCGCCGCGGTGACACCGAGCGGCAGTACCCCTATCAAGCCGGTGAGGGTCAGGCAGAAAGCGACCGTTACCGGCGAATAGCGTTCCAGCATCTGTTTGGAGAGCAGGAATGCCAGGGCATTGAAGGCCATCCCGCAGAGCACCAGCACATTGCCCAGGGCCACGTCGGGAGCGAGTGACACCCGGTCGGGTCCAATCAGATACACCGTTCCCAGCGCCGACACCGCCACGCCCGCCCATTTGAGCCGGCTTGGCCGATCACCGAGAAGCGCCCAGCCAAAGACCACTGTGAAGATCGGAATCATCGGAATCAGAATCGCAGCGTTGATGGCGGTGGTGCGGGTGAGGCCCAGGAGAATCAGCAACTGATTCCCCGCCCCTCCCAGCACCCCCAGCATCGCGAACTTGCCCCAGTCGGACATCGACCTCGGCGTCGTGCCCTTCATCGCGCGATGGGCGATGAAGAACACGATGGAAGCGAGGATCATGCGGAGGGTAACTATGACCGGAGCGGGCACGATCGGCAGCATGAACTTGCCGATGATGACGCCGCTGGCATAAATGACTTGGACCAGAATCAGGGCGATGATGACCCGCATTGACCTTTACCTTCAATGTGTTACGTTTGGTTGTCCGTTCAGTCAATCAATGGATTTCGTGGAGATCACGTGAAAGACGCTATTCTCGGCGCCGCGATCGATGTGATAGCCATTCATGGGCTGAACAATTGGACAGTAGAAGAGGTTGCCAACCGCGCCCACTGCGCCAAGGGCCTCGTCAACTACCACTACCGCTCAAAACAGGATCTCCTCGTCCGCTCAGCCGAGACTCTGAGGGACGACCGCTTTGCCAGGCGACTCTCCGCCATCGCTGTCTCGGGTTCATCAGCGCTCGACCGTCTCTGGGTGGCCCTGGTCCAGGAAGTTGACTCCGGCTGGTATGGTGCCTGGCTCAGCCTGCTCGCCGGGGAGGGGCCGCTTCGTACCGGTGCTGCCGAGCGCCCGGCGGACATGGAGTCCTTTGCCCAGACACTCAGTAGATCGCTGGGGCTCGGAGATCAATTACGATCTCAGGCACCCCTCATCCAATCCGCCCTCGATGGCCTCCAGCTGCGTCTGCTCCAGGGCGCCTCGGCCGTCGAGACCGAGGAAGCGTACCACCGCTTCTGGGTGGCGGTACTAGCCTGAGGATAAGGCGGTAACTCGGTAGGACGGTAGGGCGGTGAGGCGGTAGGGCGGTAAGGCGGAGGGGTATGAAGAAAGGCCCTTGGGATTTACCCGAGGGCCTTCCTGATTCTACCGACTTACCGACTTACCGACTTCCCGCCCTAGTGGATCCCCGCCGCTGTGACCGGCGTGGCCCCCTGTCCCTGCCAATACTGGGGCGCTAGGACTCGCTTCCGGGGCCAGATCTCGTCCAGCGTGGTCCCCTCGTAGATCCGTCCATTCTTCATCACGTACCGCACCGAGTTGGAATTGCGGATGTTGTCGAGCGGGTTGGCATCGAGCACCACGATGTCCGCCATCTTCCCCGGCTCCAGGCTGCCCAGATCATCGCCCATTCCGATGGCTTCCGCCCCGTAAATGGTTGCGGCGCGGAGGACGTCATGCGGAGACATCCCGCCCGACGCCATCGACCAGAGCTCCCAGTGATAGCCAATGCCCTGGATCTGGCCGTGACTCCCGATGCCGATTCGCGCGCCGTTCTCGATCATCCGCTTGGCAAATTCCGCATGCTGCGGGAAAACGTATTCCTCTTTCCGGAACCATCCACCTGGGCCAGGGCTGCCACCGGATCCGGTGCCACGCCGCCGAGTCCTGGTATCGAGCGCCGGCTCGGGGAAAAAGTGCCGCAGCTTGGCATCGCCGTGGACGTTCTCGGTGGCGTAATAGTAGTTCTCTCCGAAGGGGCCGCCGTACGATACCAGCAGCGTGGGAGTGTTGGTGGTCTGGGATGCCTTGAACAGCTCGACCACATCATTGTAGATCGGCGCGATCGGTAAGGCGTGCTCCACTCCCGGATATCCGTCCATCGCGTGGGTAAGCTCGAGTTTGAAATCGAGGCCGCCCTCGGTGGTCGGCATGATCCCCAATTCCTTGGCGGCCATGATGATCCACTGCCGCTGCTGGCGGTTGCCCGACATGTACATTTTCAGGGTCTTGGTGTCCCAATACTGGCTGTAGCGCTTGAGCACGGTACGCGCATGATCCAGGTCGCGGATGTTTTCGCCATCAGGAATGCCGACTCCGGGGCCAGTCGAATAGACCCGGGGTCCGATCATCCCGCCGCTCTCCACCCGGTCCTGGTAGCTCAGGACGTCGGTGGTCTGGGTCTGCGGGTCCCGCGTGGTGGTCACCCCGTACGCGAGCGTGGTGAGATACTCCCAGTGCTGTGCCGGGTGGATCTCCCGGATCATACCCTGAGCATGGTAGTGGGTATCGACGAAGCCCGGCGTGACGGTCTTGCCGGTCACGTCGACAATCTTGGCGCCCCCGGGAATCTTTACATCGCCGCGTTTTCCAATGGCCAGGATGCGATTGTCCTTGATGACGATGTCGGCATTTTCGATGATCTCCTTCCCCTTCATCGTGATCGCGCGGCCACCTCGAAGCACCACGGTACCTCTGGGCTCATCCCGCGGAACCGAGACCTTCACCCGCACCTCGTCGGGCTTGTAACCCGGCGGCGGGGCGGCGCGCTTGATCGAGTCGGCCCTGAGCGCGGCGATCTTCGACTGGATCGAATCGGGAACCACCTTGCCGGCCTTCTTGATGCTGTCGGCCCGGGAGTTCAGCATCCTGAGGCTGTCGGTCCGGGCAGAAGCCAGCTTGGTGCTGTCGGTCTTGGTCTTGTCCAGCGTCTTCCTGGCCGAATCGGCGTGGGCCGAATCCGCCTTGAGCATGTCGATCCGCGGCTGGAGCGAGTCGGCCCGGCCTCCGGCCTTCTTGATGCTGTCCGCGGTGACCTGCAGGGTCCGCAGGCTGTCGGCACGGGCACTGACGCGCCGCAGACTGTCGGCCTTGCCGCGATCGAGCAGCTTGAGGCTGTCTTCGACCACCTTGGCGCGGTCCAGGTTATAGGTGAAGAAGGCGTTGCCCATGCCCCAGTGAATCACCCGGCCGTCGGTGCCCCAGGACGGGAACTCTCCGCCGATGTCCGTCAGTCGCTTGATGGGGACAGGGCCGCCCTGCACCGAGGTGCTGGGTACCGGGCCCCCGACCTGGGGCACCGTCACCGAGTACACGTCGGTCCCCGCTTGTACCAGCGCAAGGTCACCCTTTGGCGCCATGAGAATCAGACCCGCCGGTGGCGGTCCCTGGGCACCTTCTCGCGGCGGTCCGTCCTGCTCGGCAAAGAAAGGCGTGAGCCGCCGGGGCAGCGCCAGGCCTTCATCGCCCTCGAGGCCGGGCAGCCCGCTCGTGGTCGTCGCCTTGAACTGCACGGTGGGCGCGGGCTGACCCGACGTGAACGTCACGACGGGATTGAGGGGCGTGAGCGCGAAGGCCTGACCGTCCGGGTTCGTCGATCCGTCGCCCATTCCGAGGATGGGACCGGGCTCCGGATCGCCGGAGGAGGAAG
>JBEPVJ010000235.1:0-4704 GCA_041691095.1 Gemmatimonadales bacterium | reverse complement strand
TCTCGGCTCGACCGTCGCCATTGATGTCCCGAAGGACGATGATCCCGCCCTTGGCCCCATTCTTGGCGGCGAAGATGTCTCCGTTGGGCGCCACCGCCAGGTGGCGGACGTGGCCGAGGCTCTCCGCCACCATCACGGCGCAGAATCCCTTGGGCAGGGTCAGTCCATCATTGCCGGTAGCGCAGGCGGGTTTCTGGGCCGACACCGTACCGGCGGAGGCGAGCAGCATGAGCGCTGGCAGGATCCAGCGAGGGGTAATCGCGGTCATGGAAATGGGCCTCATATGGGGCGTCGCAAGTGTAACAGTAATAATAGTATGGGCGAGAGAGTTCGCCCGTTCCACCGCCGGGGGGGAGGGTGGTAAGTTTGTCCGGCTATGGCCAATCCCCAATACATCTACACGATGGCAAATCTCCGAAAGGTCGTCCCGCCCAGCCGGGAGATCTTGAAGGGGATTTATCTCGCCTTCTTTCCGGGCGCCAAAATCGGCGTGCTGGGCTCCAACGGCGCCGGCAAGAGCACCCTGCTGCGGATCATGGCGGGGGTCGACAAGGACTTCCAGGGTGACGCCCGGCCGGCGGACGGGATCAAGATCGGGTACCTCCCCCAGGAGCCCTCGCTCGATCCCACCAAGGACGTACGAGGGAACGTGGAGGAGGCGGTCCGGACCCAGCGCGCGATGCTGACTGAGTTCGAGACGATCAGCGCCAAGTTCGCCGAGCCTATGGACGATGCCCAGATGAACAAGCTGCTCGAGAAGCAGGGCACGCTGCAGGAGCGCATCGACGCGCTGGGTCTCTGGGAGCTGGACCGCACCATCGACATCGCGATGGATGCGCTGCGGCTACCGCCGGGAGATGCGGACGTCTCCACGCTTTCCGGGGGAGAGAAGCGCCGGGTGGCGCTCTGCCGAGTGTTGCTGGAACAGCCCGACATGCTTCTGCTCGACGAGCCGACCAACCACCTCGATGCCGAATCGGTGGCCTGGCTGGAGCGCCACCTGCGCGATTTCCCCGGCACCATCGTCGCCGTCACCCACGATCGGTACTTCCTGGACAACGTGGCCGGCTGGATCCTGGAGCTGGACCGTGGGGCCGGCATTCCCTGGGAGGGCAACTACTCCTCGTGGCTGGAGCAAAAGGGCAAGCGGCTCGCGCTGGAGGAAAAGCAGGCCTCGGCGCACCAGAAGACCCTGGAACGCGAGCTCGAGTGGGTGCGCATGGCGCCGCGGGCCCGGCAGGCCAAGCAGAAGGCCCGCATCGCAGCCTATGAAGAGCTGCGGGACCAAGGCGAGCGCCAGCAGGAAGGCACCGCCGAAATTTTGATTCCGGTGCCGGCCCGCCTGGGCGAGGAAGTCGTGATTGCGAAGGACGTGGCCAAGGGGTTCGGGGACCGCTTGCTCTTCGAGAACCTGAACTTCTCGCTGCCCCGTGGCGGCATCGTGGGAGTGATCGGTCCCAACGGCGCCGGCAAGACGACGTTGTTCCGGATGATCACCGGTCAGGAAAAGCCCGATGCCGGTACGCTGATCGTCGGTGCCACCGTGCAGGTATCCCACGTCGACCAGAGCCGCGACGATCTCGACCCCGACAAGACCGTCTACCAGGAGATTTCCGAAGGCCAGGACCAGATGGCGTTCGGAAAGCGGATGGTGAACGCGCGGGCCTATTGCGCCGGCTTCAATTTCCGCGGCTCCGATCAGCAGAAGAAGGTCGGCACGCTCTCCGGCGGAGAGCGAAACCGCCTGCATCTGGCCAAGCTGCTCAAGAGCGGCGGCAACCTGCTGCTGCTCGACGAACCGACCAACGATCTCGATGTCGACACGTTGCGCGCGCTGGAAGATGCCTTGCTCGGATTTGCGGGATGCGCGGTGGTCATCAGCCACGACCGCTGGTTCCTCGACCGAATCGCCACCCACATCCTGGCGTTCGAGGGCGACAGCGAAGCATTCTGGTTCGAAGGCAATTTCCAGGAGTATTCCGCGGACTATAAGCGCCGGAAGGGGGTGGCGGTCGACCAGCCCCACCGAATCCGCTACAAAAAGCTCGTGCATTAAAGGAACGACGCCATGCCGCTCTCCCGGGCGAAGGTCGCCGTTCTCCCGCCGCGCCTCGAGGGGCTGTCGGCGCTGATCACCAATCTCTCCTGGAGCTGGAATCGCGAAGCGCGCGACCTGCTCCGCTCCATCGATCCGCCGCTTTGGCGCCAAGTCCGGCACAATCCGATCCTGCTGTTGCGCGAGGTGAGCCCCTCGCGGCTGGAGCATCTCGCCGGCGACCAGCAGTTCCTCCGCCGATACGATGGCGTGATGGAATGGATGGCGTCGGATCGGCAGTACGAGCGGACCTGGTTCGCCCGCCGCTATCCGGACCTCGCCTCCCGTCCGGTGGCCTACTTCTGTGCCGAATTCGGGCTGCACAACTCAGTGCCGATTTACAGCGGCGGCTTGGGTGTGCTCGCGGGAGACCATTGCAAGCAGGCCTCGGATCTCGGCGTGCCGCTGGTGGGGGTGGGCCTCTCGTATATGAAAGGCTACTTCGACCAGCGGCTCCGGGGCGACGGCTGGCAAGAAGACAGCGACGACCACGTCGATCCCGTCCTGACGCCGCTGGTGGAGCTTTCCGGCCCGCACAATGAATCCTGGCTGACCATGGTTCATACCTTCGGTCGGCCGGTATTTCTCCGCGTCTGGAATCTTCGCGCCGGGCGGGTCCCGCTCTATCTCCTCGATACCGACCTCGAAGAGAATCACCCGGACGACCGCACCCTGCTCAACAAGCTGTACGGCGGTGGCCCCGATCTTCGTCTCCGCCAGGAATGGCTGCTGGGCGTGGGCGGCGTACGGGTACTGCAGGCGGCCGGCGTCGATCCCGGCGTCTGGCATGCCAATGAAGGCCATGCGGCCTTCATGATGCTCGAGCGGGTGCGCCAGCTGGTGGTAAAGGGCAAATCGTGGGATGAGGCGGTGGCGGAGGTGCGGCGCACCACGATGTTCACCACCCACACCCCGGTGCCCGCGGGTCACGACGCATTCGACCTCGAGCAGCTGGCCCAGTGCACCGGACCGATCTGGGAGGAAATGGGCGTGCCGCTGGAAAAATTCCTCGCGTTGGGCCAGCATCCCCGGAGCGCGGACAAGCGGTTCCAGATGACGGTGCTCGCCATGAACCTCGCGGCGCGGGTCAATGGCGTATCGGAGCGGCATGGGCAAGTCTCCCGAGAAATCTGGCATGATCTGTGGCCGGGGAGGTCGCAGGATGCGGTACCGATCGGATCGATCACCAATGGCGTGCACCTCGCCACCTGGATGGCCAATCCGATGATGGGGCTCCTCGACCGGCACTTCGGAAGCGATTGGGGCTCCCGGCTGGATGATCCCACACTGTGGGAATCGGTCCGGGATCTGGACCCGGCGGCGCTCTGGGCAGTCCACAAGGAGCAGAAGGGCACCCTGATGGGCTTCATCCGGGAGGAAGCCCGGAGGCGCTTCGCCGATCAGTGGACCGAGGCGAGCCAGGTGGTGGCGGCGGGCACGCTGCTGCACCCCCACGCGCTGACCCTCGGTTTTGCGCGCCGCTTCGCCACCTACAAACGCGCTTCGCTATTCTTTCGAGACGTGGAGCGGCTCAAGCGTCTGCTGTGCGACCGGCGCCGGCCAGTCCAGATCATCTTTGCCGGCAAGGCCCACCCCGCCGACGAGCCGGGCAAGGAAATCCTCCAAACGGTGTACCGATGGACCCACGATCCGTTTTTCCAGGGACGGATCGCCTTCATTGAGGACTACGATATGTACCTGGCCCAGGCGCTGATCGAGGGGGTCGATGTCTGGATGAACCTGCCGCGGGTCCCGCTCGAAGCGAGCGGCACGAGCGGCATGAAGGCGGCCCTGAACGGGGTGCCCCAGCTCGGCACTATCGACGGCTGGTGGGAAGAGGGCTACGATGGAAGTAACGGCTGGGCGATTCCGCTCCCGCCGGACACCGAAGACACCGACGTCCAGGACGCGCGCGACGCCGACCAGCTGTATCAGCTACTCGAGGAAGAAATCGTGCCGCTCTACTACACCCGCAACGAGCACGATGTGCCGGTCGGCTGGACGGACCGGATGCGCAATGCGCTCCGCGTGGCGGGGAGCCGGTTTACCGCGCGCCGGATGATGCTGGACTACACCGAGCGCTGTTACGTGCCGACGATGCGCGGTGATCCTTTCACCGACGATCCGCCGCGCGGCTAGGCGATGGAAGAACGCCGCTCTCCTCTCCGCGGGAATTTCCCGCACTCCGCGCTGCAGAACGCGGCCGGAGAGCAGGTGACAGTGGTTCACCTCGCGGCGGAGTACTACCCCTACGCCCGTAGCGGGGGGCTGGCCGAAGCGGTGGCCAATCTCGCACGGTTCCAGTCGAAGGCGGCGGTACGCAGCCTGGCACTCTTGCCGCTGTATCGCTCGGCGCGCAGCGCCGCGGGGGCGCTGGAGCAGGTCGGACCCGATCTCCAGGTGCGGCTCGGCGGCGCCCCCGAGATCGCGCGGCTGCTGACACAGCGCGAGGAGCGACCCGGCACCCAGGTCTTCTTCCTCGAAGCGAACCAGTACTTCGACCGCGACCGGCTCTACGGAGACTCCCAGGGAGACTACGCCGACAACCATCGGCGGTACGCCTTCTTCACGCTGGCCGCGCTGGAAGCGCTCCCCCACCTGGTGGATGG
>JBEPVJ010000234.1:0-4714 GCA_041691095.1 Gemmatimonadales bacterium | reverse complement strand
CGCCGAGCCGGTCGGTCCGGAGTGTCATGCATCTGAAGCAGTAGCTCCACGATAGCGCAGTGGCGAGCGGGCGTCTCTTCGGAGGCGCCCGTTTCGTTTAGCTTTCCCTGATGCAGCTCGAATCGCTCGTCCTCACTTCCGCCGCGGTGCGCGACACCAGCTCGCGCCTGGAGAAAACCGCGCTCCTCGCCGGGCTGCTGGGCGGCCTCGAGCCCGAGGAGGTGCCCATCGCCATCGGGTTTCTGATCGGCTGGCCCCGGCAGGGCCGCTTCGGCATCGGCTGGGCGACGGTTGCTGCCGCCCGGCCCGCCGCGCTGCCTGGGGCTGAGCTGTCGCTGCTCGAGGTGGATGCGCGGTTGGAGGCGCTCAAGGCGCTGAGCGGGAAACGATCCGCCGCCGAGCGCCGCCGCCTGTTGGGAGCGCTGCTGTCGCGCGCGACGGTGGAGGAGCAGGACTTCCTGCTCGCCTTGCTCACCGGCGAGGTGCGCCAGGGCGCGCTCGATGGCATCGTGCTGGAGGCGCTGGCAAGCGCGGCGAAGGTGCCGGCCGAGCGGGTACGCCGCGCGGTGATGCTCGCAGGAGATCTTGGCACGGTGGGCGGCGAGCTGCTCTCGCAGGGCGAGGCTGCGCTCGATCAATACGGGCTCCAGCTCTTCCGTCCGATCCAGCCGATGCTGGCCGACTCGGCCGCGACCGTGACCGACGCGTTGCAGGAGCTCGGCGAGGCGATTCTCGAGTGGAAGCTGGACGGGGCGCGAATTCAGGTGCACCGCGAGGGGGAGCGGGTGGCGGTGTATACCAGAAGTCTCAACGACGTGACGGTCGCCGTGCCGGAGGTGGTGGAGGCGGCACGGTCCCTTCCCGCCACCGACCTTATTCTCGACGGCGAGGTGATTGCGCTGGCGCTGGATGGCCGGCCACTACCGTTCCAGGACACGATGCGGCGGTTTGGGCGGAGAGTCGAGGTCGAGGCGTTGCGGGCCGAGCTGCCATTGTCTCCCTTCTTCTTCGATGTGCTGCGTTTGGATGGAGAGGATCTGCTGGATCAGCCGCTGACGGTGCGATTGAAGCGGCTCGATGCCATCCTGCCACCGCAATTGCGGGTGACGCGGATTTGCGCGGACACTCGCGCGGATGACGCGGAGGCATTCTATGAGAATGCTCGCCGCAGCGGGCATGAAGGCATCATGGCCAAGTCCCCTTCGGCGCCTTACGCCGCCGGGCGGCGCGGCTCGGCGTGGATCAAGATCAAGACCGCGCACACGCTGGATCTGGTGGTGCTCGCCGCCGAATGGGGCTCGGGGCGGCGCAAGGGATGGCTGAGCAACCTTCACCTGGGCGCGCGGGATCCCGTCATCGGCGGCTTCGTGATGCTGGGGAAGACCTTCAAGGGAATGACCGACGCGGTGCTGACCTGGCAGACGGCGGAGCTCCTGGCCCGGGAAACCTCCCGCGAGGGGCCCATCGTGTGGGTGCGGCCGGAGCTGGTCGTGGAAGTCGCATTCAATGACGTGCAGCGGAGCGGGCAATACCCGGGCGGCGTGGCGCTCCGGTTCGCGCGGATCAAGGGATATCGTCCCGACAAGCGGGTCGATGAGGCGGATACGATCGACGCGGTGCGGGCCCTGGCGCCATAGCCCCCGCCGCTGTCAGTGGGAGCCGGACCTCATCCGGGCCCGGCGATCATTCTCCCCGCGATTTCCTTCACCAGCTTGGCCGCCACCTGCGCCGTGACCCCCTGGGTGTCGGCAAGGGGATTGTACTCGACCACATCCGCTCCCACGAACGGCTCCGGGAGCCCCTGGATCAGGCTCAGCGCCTCCCGCACCGTTAACCCGCCGGGCTCGCGGTGGGATACGCCGGGTGCAAAGGCGGGGTCGAGCCCGTCCAGGTCCAGCGAGAGATAGACCGGCCCGGTCAGGGTCGGGCGCATCCCGCGGCTCCAATCGCGCATGTCGATGGTGGTAACGTCGTAGCGATCGGCCTGCTCCCGCTGGTGGCGCGACATGGTGCGGATCCCGACCGACACGAGCCGGTGGGCCAGGCCCTCCTCCATAACCCGCGCGAAGGGACAGGCGTGGGAGAGGCGGTCGCCCTCGAAGTCCTCGTACAGATCGGGATGGGCGTCGAGGTGCAGCACGGTGAGCCCGGGGTAGCGGGGACCGAGCGCCCGCAGCACCGGAAAGCTGACGGAGTGGTCTCCACCCAGCGAGATAGGGCGGTAGCCGGCATCCAGCAGCCGGCCGATTCCGGCCTCGATCAGGGTGGTGAACTCGGGGGTGGCCGGGAGATCGAGGTCCCCGGCATCGGTCAGGCCGTTGGGTGCGCGCAGGTCCACCAGGGCTTCGGTCCAGCTGTTGCCGGCCGTGGAATGGAGCGCATCGCGGATCAGTGGAGGCGCCAGGGCCGCGCCGCGCAGGAACGAGGACGAGGCGTCGTAAGGGAGGCCGATCAGACGGGGAGGGGGGAGATTCATGGCCCGAATCTAACGATGTTAGTTTGTCGGGTACCCCTCACCTCGGAGGCTCATGACCGCTCGTCGATTGCATTGGACCGCTACGCTCAGCGCGGCGACTCTACTCGCCTGCCGGCCCTCGGCACCCTACGCCCAGGTCGCGGTGGTCGCGACTAACTATGCCTTCACCGTGCCGCGCACGCTGCCGGCGGGACCGACGGCCTTCCAGCTCATCAATCACGGCACGGTCCGTCACGAAGTTCAGCTGTTCCGGTTTACCAGGGGAATCTCGGCCGATTCGGCCGGGCGGATGCTCGCGGCCGATAGCATTCCCGACGCGGCCGCCGAGATGCAGGGCGCCGTCCTGGTCGGCATGCCGGGCGATACGGTGCGCCAGCAGATTCTCGACCAGCTTCATCGGGGCGATATCTATGGCCTGGTGTGCGAATTTCGCGACAGCACCAACGCCCCCAAACATTCCCACCTCGGGATGTTCGCCGTGATTCGCGTGGAGTAGGCAGTCCGGCGTGCCGCGAAGGCCGAATAGTCAGGCCGAAAGCTCGTCCACCGCGCGGCGCGCCTGATCGATCGCCGCGTTGGTGTAGGCGTACGCGTCGGCGTCGGCGTTGGCAATCGTGATCCTGCCGAAGCGCTGCCGCCCCAGGACACACGGTTCCTGGCCCGGCGCCCAGGGACCATCCCAGAGCGAGTTGTATTCGTAACTGTAGCCATGGGACCAGCGGTTCACCGTGATGGCCGCGATGTCCGCGGCGGGATCGAAGCCGCTGGGCCCCACCATTCTCCCCAGCTGCTCTTTGAGCTTCTGTTCGAAGGTCTCGAACGGTGTGGCCAGCAGCTCGGCGCGCCCGATGCGGTGCTGGTCGCGCGACGGAATGCCCGGGTGACAGGGCGCTCGCACCAGCTTCATCACGATGGGCTGGTCGGTCGTATGGCTCGAGTGGTAGTCGCCCAGGTCCACCGGGAAATCGAGGAAGCAGTGGCTGAACCAGCCTCCCGGCGCGATGAAGTCACTGACCCCCGCTTTCCGGAACGGCTCCCAGTTGCGCAGCGCCGCATTCACATAGACCAGCGGAACCTTCACTTCGTAACTGAGCGCCTTCTTTTGTTCCGCGGGCAGCGTGGTACAGAGGTACGGAATCACCATGTTCCAGCAAGCCAGCACGCAGGCGCCGCCCCGCGCGATGATCTGGGTGCCGCCGCGAATGTAGGTGACCGCGACCTCCCGAGCGGTGGCGGGATCGCCGAGGTGCTCCACTTTGACCGCGGTGCTGCTGAGCCGGATCCGGATCGGCCCGCCGTCGTGGTCGAGCCGGGCGTAGTCCATCCGCGCGGTGACCGAGTCGGCGGCGCTGTTCCCGGGCAGCGCTGCGGGAATAAGGCTCCGCACCAGCAGCCGCGCGATGGTGGCGTTGCCATCGGGGAAGTGGAAGATGTAGGGCTCTTCCTCATTCATTTCCAGCAGCGGGGTTCGGCCGATGCCGGGGCTGGGCTCCTTGCGATCGAGCGTGAGCCCCCCGAACCCCGGGTATCGAAGCCCCCAGCAGTCGAGCGCGGGCACCGCATCGATCCCCACCCCATAGAGCTCGTGGGTCCGATTCTGAAAGAAGGCCGCGACCAGCGGATCCACCTTGACGACTTTCAGCAGGAAGTCGCGGTAGCTCATCCTGGCCAAGCGGGCCTTTTTGGCAGCGGACGATAACCCGGGAAAATAGTTCTGGCGAGTCTGGTAGAGCCGGAGGAGGTCGCGTCTGACGGCGGGGCGCACCGGGGCTTTGGCGACGATCGCGAGGGGTCCCGCCTCCGAATCGCCCGGCACCAGCCGGTCGGTACCGAAGGTTTCCTTGTCGAAGAAGACGCCGCGGGTCAGCCCCAGATTCTTGTAGCGCCCCCGGTCGAATGCAGCATAGAACGCCTGGAAGTCGACGCCGATCTCGGCGAGCAGCGCCCGGGACACGGCGCTGTACTGGGCCGGGCTCTCGATCGATTCGGTGCCGCCGTTGGATTGCAGCGTTTTGCCAGCGACGGTGAACTCGTTCCGCTTGGCGTGGCCCCCGACATCGTCGTGATTCTCGAGGATGAGGATCCTGACCTGAGGGCCATGGGCCTTCCGGAAGAAGTACGCGGCGGCCAGGCCACTGATCCCGCCGCCCACCACGATGAGATCGTACCACTCCCCGGAGTCGCGCGCCGAATCGAGCGTGAGGGCTCCATCGCGGAGCTGGTGGGCTGTCTCTTATA
>JBEPVJ010000233.1:0-4724 GCA_041691095.1 Gemmatimonadales bacterium | reverse complement strand
TGAAAGTAGCGTTGTTGCCGCCGGTTCCTGGATTCGCCGTGCCCGAGCCGCCCTACCCACCAACTTCACCGCCAGCTCCAGCGCCTCACGGGTGCTCCCGCTGTCCGCGATCCCCTTCCCCGCGATATCGAATGCCGTTCCATGATCCGGTGAGGTACGGACGAACGGCAGACCGAGCGTGATGTTCACGCCCCGTCCGAATGCCGCAACCTTGATTGCGGTCATCCCCACGTCGTGATACGGCGCGAGCACGGCGTCGAACTCGCCCCGCATCGCCCGCACGAACACCGTGTCGGCCGGGAAGGGGCCCCCAGCGCCCAGTGCCCGAGCCGCCGGCGCCAGGACCCGCGCCTCTTCGTCGCCGAAGAGCCCCTGCTCACCGGCGTGCGGGTTGAGCGCGCACAGAGCCAGCCGGGGCTCGGCGATGCCGAACCAGTCGATCAAGGCCTGGCGCGTTACCCGACCGGTCCGGATGATTCGCTCGGCGGTCAGCAGGGCGGGCACGTCCCGCAGCGCCACGTGGGTGGTGACCAGGACGACCCGCAGCGCACCCGCAGCGAGCATCATCGCGACGTCCACGTTCCCGGCCAGCTGGCCCAGCCACTCGGTCTGTCCCGGAAAAGGAAAACCGGCGGCGTGGAGGGCGTGCTTTTCCACTGGGCCGGTGACGATTGCATCTACTTCTTTTTCCATCGCAAGGCGGACCGCACGCTGAAGCGAGTGCCCCGCGATTTGTCCCGCCCGGAGCGAGCGCATCCGCTCGCTTTCCTGGCCCACGGCCGATTTCCAGCTGCCCACAGCAATGCGCGCGTCGGCGCTGATCAGCCCGATCTGTTCTTCGGCCCCGATGATGGTGATATGGGCATCGACAGGAAGAGCAAGCGCACCAGCCACGACTTCGGGGCCGATGCCCCGCGGATCTCCCAGGGTCACGGCCAGGCGTGGCCGCGGGGTCATTCGGCGCGGACTTCCACCAGTGTGGCGGCGCGAAGCTTGTCGATGTAACGCTGCTGGGTGAGCTCCTCAGACAAGCCGGAGCGAATCTGCTCCTTGACGTCTTCGTAGCGTACCGGACCGGCCGGCAGCAGCTCGGTGACCTTGAGAATCACCCGCTTCGACCGGAGCGGATCTCCCGGAGCGGGCAGAATGAACACTTTGGAAATCTTCCCGGCCTGTACCCCGTCCAGCGCGTCCTTGTAGGCACTGGGCAAACTATCGAACGGGAATCCGGCCAGCTCCTTCTCTTCCGTCTTGTCGTGCCAGATTCTCTGAAGCGAATCGAACGACGCGCCTTTTTCGATGATATCGTGAAGGTTGTCGATGACCCGATTTGCGCTGTCCGCATCGGTCGAATCGATCACCGGCATGATCAGGATGTGTCGGATCTGTACCTCCGCCGGTTGCGACCGCTCGACCTGGATCAGGTGATACCCGAAGGCCGTCTCCACCGGATCGGAGACCACTCCCGGGCGTAGCGAAAACGCAGCGTCTTCAAAGTGTTGATCCAGATTCTGTCCCCGCCGCATCCAGCCCAGTTCACCGCCGGCTTCTGCGCTGACCGGATCCATGGAGAACCGCTTGGCGGCGGCGGCAAAGTCGGCGCCCTTGCGGAGCTCGATCAGAATCGAATCGGCGACCGCGAAGGCACGAGCCTTGGCCGGGGCCTTGGCCGTGGGCGGAACCACGATCTGCCGGAACGAGATGGTGGCGCCGCGCGGCGCGAAGAAGACCTTGTTCCGTTCGTAGTAGTCGCGGATTTCCCTGTCGGTAGGAGATACCGGTTTGAGCGCACCCTTGCCCCGCTGCTTGTTCATGAGCTCGCGACGCAACAGGGTTCGGCGCTGCTGCTCGGTCAGCCAGCTGCGGTATTCATCGGCGGTCTCGAAGCCCGACGTACGGATATCGTTGCGATAGGCCTCTTCGGTCGGATACTTGGCACGCGCCGACTTGATCAGCGCGTCGACCGATTTTGTCACGTCATCGTCCAGGACCTTGATCGTCGTGTCGCGCCCCGCCTCCTGAACGATCAACTCTTCGTTGATGAGAACCCTCAGCAGCTCCTTCTTGAGCGCTTTGAGGCTGTCAGGGGACGTGGGCAGTCCCTTGCCCTGAGGAAATTCCTGGAGCACTCGCTCTTCCACGTGGGAAGAGAGAATGGCCTTGGATCCGACTACCGCCACGATCCGGTCGACGACTGCCGAGTCCGGACCGGCGACTCTGCGCTTTTGGGCGCAAAGCCCAGTCGCCGCGCCACTCCCGAGGAGGAGCAGTGCGGCGACGAGAGCGGCCTTGAAGCCATTGATCACGGCTTCTTGCCGGTATCCGCGGGTTGGATCGGGGGTCCGCCCGGCGCGGGTTTCAGCCCGGTTGGGCGCGGCGCGCCCTGCCCCCCGATGCCGGCCGCCGAGTCGCTCTTCTTCTTCGCGATGATGAGCTCCTGCGCCCGGGTGACACCCGCGGCGAAGATCTTGTAATCACCGGTGGACCGCAGCTCCGCCGACATCGTGGGCGGCACCGGACGGTACTGGACCTGACCGTTGATCAGCTTCTCGAAATACTGGTCGACCTTCGCCGCCGCGAGCTTTTTGCGCTCGGCTTCCGGCGTCTTGGAAGAGTCCGAGAACTCCGGGGCGTCGAGGCCGATCGACTCCTTGAGGCCCGTCACCTGGGTCTTGTACTGGAGTGAAAGCGCCTGGTAAATGGTGGGGTTCACCTTGATCTTGGCGGAATCGGCTTCCTTGAGCAGAATGGAGTTCTGCGCCAGCGTCTTCACGAACGTGTTCAGGAGCGTGTCATCTGCTA
The DNA here is from genome assembly GCA_041691095.1 of Gemmatimonadales bacterium. GTDB lineage: Bacteria > Gemmatimonadota > Gemmatimonadetes > Gemmatimonadales > GWC2-71-9 > JABFSM01. The sequence continues at coordinate 1,922 of JBEPVJ010000233.1, read as the reverse complement.
TCCGAATCTGCCCCAATGCCTGAGCTGGAAGCGCATCGAGCCACCGCACCAGCTCGCCAACAGTGAAGGAGCCGCTCTTGGACGAGACCAGTTCTTTGGTCGATTTCCTGGCCGCCGCGAGATCGGACAAGGCACCCTTGACCGACGCTGCGGCACCCGGCTTCACCACCAATCCCTGGCGAGCATTCAACTCGGCCATGTAGAGCGAATCCTCACGCGCGCTGCTCAGCTGCTTCAATTTGGCCAGGAAGCGCCCGCGGCTCTCTGCCAGGGTTGGACGGCGGATGATATGAAAGCCGAACTGGGTCTTCACCACGCCGGTCACCTGTCCCGGAGCCAGGTTCCATGCAGCATCATCGAATTCCTTCACGAATGCTCCCCTTGGGGCCACGAACAGGAAGCCACTGTCGCTCTTGCTTCCGTCGCCGCTGTAGAGGGCGGCCAGCTTGCCGAAGCTGGCGGCGTCGCCCTTCTTGGCCTGCGGCAGCACCTTGTCGGCCGCCGCCTTCGCTTTGGCGGTATCGGCCGCCGTAGGGCCCGCCGCCATCCACAGGATGTGCTGGAACATCCGAACGTCGCCCTTGTTATAGGCACTGTCGGCGGCGGCTGGCGCCGCGGCAACCCGCTTGGCCAGTACCGAGTCATGCCAGGCCGACACCTTCTGCTCCGCCATCTGCGGCCACATCAGCCGCTCGATCGTCGCGGAATCGGTCTTGACCGAGCGGGTGGCCACCTGGTCGCCGAAGAGGGACATGTCGACCCAGATGCTGGTGACCAGGTCAGCAGCCTGCGGATTGGCCTGCGGCCCACCCAGGCGCCCGATGATCTCGGCAACCCGGGCCGACTTGAGCTCGCGCGTTCCGACCCGCGCCGCGGTTTCCGCATGAGACGTAAAGACGTCCCGGAAACTTCCACACCCGGCACTCGCTATTCCGGCGACCAGCACTGCAAGCCCGACTCGACGCATGACGAACTCTTCGTTGAATGTGGAATTCCATTGGTGAGAGTTCACTTCTCACCTCGCACCGCAATCAGTGCCCGGACCAGTGCCGGAATCAGCTGCTCGCCGCCAAGCCGGACCAGCCGCAGGGATAGCGGCACGGTCCGGCGAACGTCCGCGGCGAGCTGTACGTTATCGAGTGCCGTGGTCAGCCGGGCCATTCGCGGTGAGGCGCCCGTCCGGAAGGTGACCCTCGCCTCGTCCCCGCGGACGAGGATGTGCTGGATGCCCAACGCCCCGCCGAGCACCCGCAACCGGGACAGGTCGAGCAGCCGGTCGGCCTCCTCGGGAAGAGGCCCGAACCGCTCCCGCATTTCCTGCCGCAACTCATCAATTTCACCAGACCCGACCGCTCGCGCCAGTCGGCGGTACAGGTCGAGCTTGGTATCGTCGTCCATGATATAGCGGTCGGGAAGGTGCGTCGGGCGGTCGAAAACGACCTCCGGGGGGGTCGGCGGCTCCGGCGCCGCGTCCCTTCGGCTCCGAAGGGCCTGAACGGTCTCCTCCAGCCAGCGCAGGTACAGGTCGAACCCGATGGCGTGGGCGTGGCCCGACTGCTCCGCCCCGAGGAGGTTTCCTGCCCCGCGGATCTCCAGGTCCTTGAGCGCGATACGGTACCCCGCTCCCAGGTCGGTGTGATGCTCCAGCACCTTGAGCCGCTCGTCCGCGACCGGATCCATCACGTCGGGAGCGATCAGATAGCAGTAGGCCCGCCGGTGGCTCCGCCCCACCCGCCCCCTGAGCTGGTAGAGCTGGGCCAGGCCGAGCTTGTGGGCATCGTGAACCACCATGGTGTTGGCATTGGGAACGTCGAGTCCCGATTCCACGATCATAGTGGACACCAGCACATGGACCTCGCCATTGACGAACCCCCGCATCACCTTCTCGAGCTCATCGGCGGCCATCTGCCCATGGGCCATCC
>JBEPVJ010000232.1:0-4726 GCA_041691095.1 Gemmatimonadales bacterium | reverse complement strand
TGGCCATCGGCGCCTATGAGATGCTCGATACCGTCAACGCCGATGCCCGCTACCACGCGGCCATGATCCATCTGACCCTGGGCGACTTCCCCGGCGCGATTGCACTCGCGGATACCATCCAGGCCGACGCGCCGGGGCATCTCTTCGCCGATATCATCCACGGGGAAGCCGCCGAGCGGGAAAACGACAAGACGCTGTTGACCCGGAGCTACCGCAGCTTCCTCGATCACTACGACGCAGAGCTCAAGGCCGGACGCATCGAATACGAAGAGCACCGGCCCATCCTCGATGACTTCAGAACCCGGGCCAAGGCGAGCCTGGGACGGTGACCATGCCTCAAACCATCCATGTAGGACATTCGCCGGACTCCGATGACGCGTTCATGTTCTACGCCCTGGCGGAGAACAAGCTCGACACCGGTGACCTGCGCTACGTCCACGAGCTCTCCGACATCGAGTCGCTGAACAAACGGGCGCTGTCGGGGGAACTCGAAGTCTCCGCCGTTTCTATACACGCCTATGCCTACCTGGCCGATCGGTACGCACTGCTCTCCAGCGGCTCGTCGATGGGAGACGGCTACGGTCCGCGCCTGGTGTCCGTTCGGCCCCGGCCCGCGAATCCCCGGACGGCGCTCCGCGGGCTGCGCGTCGCAGTGCCCGGCCTCCGTACCACCGCGTACCTTGCCCTCAAGCTCTATCAGCCCGATGTCGAGGTCGTCGTCATACCGTTCGATCAGATTGGCGACGCAGTCAAGGCAGGCAAGGCCGACGTGGGGCTGCTCATCCACGAAGGCCAGCTTACCTACGCCGACGACGGCTTCCACCTCTGGCAGGACCTCGGCGCCTGGTGGCTGGACGAGACGGGCTTGCCATTGCCGCTGGGCGGAAATGTGGTGCGTCGGGACCTCGGCTCCGAGGTGACGACCCAGGTGGCCCGGGACCTGCGTGCCAGTATCGAGTACGGGCTGGCCAACCGGGCCACGGCCTTGGCCCATGCCAGTCAATACAACCGGGGCATCGGTGAGGAAAAGACCGACCGATTTGTCGGGATGTACGTGAACCAGTGGACGGGGGATTACGGTCCGCGTGGGCGAGCCGCGGTGCAGCTGCTGCTGGACCGTGCCCACGAGGCGGGAATCATTCCAGAACGGGTTAGGGTGGAGTTCGTAGGCTAGGGAGACTCCATTCCGGGCCGGTCCCACTTAACTTCCAGACCTTGACCTCAGGCACCTCTACCCCGGAGCGCCGTGGACGCCGCATCGCGCCCTGCCGAACCCGCCGGCCTCCTCGTCGTCGACGATGAGGAGGCGATCCGCAACGCCCTGAAGCGGTACCTCACTGGGCAGGGCTACGACGTCATTACTGCCGGCACCGGAGAAGAGGCCATCCAGGCGGTACGCCGCCACAAACTGGCCTGTCTTCTGCTCGATGTACGGCTGCCCGACGCCAATGGCGTCGACCTCGTGCCCAAACTGCTGGAGCTGGAGCCCAACGCCGCCATCCTGATGCTGACGGCCGTGAATGACGCCGCCAGCGCCACGCTCTGCATGCAGCGCGGCGCCATGGATTACCTCACCAAGCCGGTAGACCTGCCGGATCTGGCCCGCGCCATCCAGCGCGCGCTCCGGCGCCGCGATACCCAGATGGAAAGCGCCAAGATCAACCAGTGGCTCAAGGAAGAGGTAGCCCTCCGTACCGCGGAGCTACGGATCGAGCGCGCCAATCTGGAAAAAATTTCGGTGGGGACGCTCGAGGCGCTGGTCAACGCCCTGGAGGCCAAGGATCCCTACCTCCGCGGCCACAGCGCGAGGGTCGCAGATTTCTCGGCGATGGTGGCCGGCGAGCTCGGCCTTCCCGACGAGCAGGTCGAATCCATCCGCACTGGGGGCCGGCTCCACGACATCGGCAAGATCGGCATTCGCGAGGAGATCCTGAACAAGCAGGGCCCCCTCACCGATGAGGAGTTCGAGCACGTCAAGCTCCACCCGGTCACTGGCTCCGATATCCTGGCCCCGCTCACCCATCTGGGCCACGTCATCGACTACGTCCGGAGCCACCACGAGCGCTGGGACGGGCGCGGCTATCCCGACGCCCTCGCCGGAGACGCGATTCCCCTGGGCGCCCGCATAATCGGCGCGGTGGAGATCTATGACGCCCTCACGACCTCGCGCCCATACCAGGAAAAGATGACGCCCGAGCTGGCCGTCGAGCGGCTCCGCGATCTCATCGGCACGGTGGTAGATCCGGAAGTCCTCCGCGCCCTCCAGGCGGTCGTTGCTCGGCGCGAAGCGCTGGTCTTCCTCGACGATTCGCGTGGTTGAGCGCCGCTCCCTCAAGGTTCTGATAGTCGAAGACGACAGTGCCATGGTCTCGATGCTTCGAGCCATTCTGGAAAACGAAGGATACTCGGACATCACCGTGGTCGAGAGCGGCGCCGAGGCCCTTGGCCCCGCAGCATTCAGCGACGTGGTCCTCCTCGACAATCAGCTCCCCGACGCCACCGGGATCGACCTCCTCCCCCGGTTGCTCGCCCAGCCGGATCCGCCCTCGATCATCATGGTCACCGGTGAGGGCAGCGAGGAGCTCGCCGCGAAAGCGATGCGGCTGGGCGCCGAAGACTATCTGGTCAAAGGTCCCGAGCTCTTCGAGGCACTCCCCAGCCTGGTGGAGCGGGCCCGACGCAACCGGCTGCTGCGCTCGACCAAGGTCGAGGTGGAGCGGGAGCTGGTGCGGGCCGAGCGGCTCGCGGCGATCGGAGAGATGACCGTCACGCTGCACCACGAGCTCAACAACCCGCTGATGAGCGCGCTGGCGGAAGTGGAGATGCTGCTGGCCCGGACGGGAGGCGATGCCGGGCTCAAGGAAGCAATGGAGGTGGTGCGAACCGCACTTCTTCGGATGCGGGATATCGTCAAGCAGGCCGGCGACCTTCAGCGCGCCGATAGCACCGATTATCTGAGCGGTCTTCCCATGATCAGCCTTGCGTCATCCGAAGCCAAGAGCCCGGTGGCTCGAGGTCGCGCGGTCCTTTGCGCCCCCGATCAGGAGCTGGCCCGCTCCACCGCGTTGCTGCTGCGCCACGCCGGCTTCAACGTGGAGCGCGCTTCCACGATTCCCGAGGCGGAAGAGGAAGCAGCCAGGCTGGACACCACGCTCGTCGTGCTTGCCGTGCCCGGGAATGCCGCAGATCCACTGAGGGGCTTCTCCCCCCACGTTGGCCGGTTCTATGCCTTGGTGGCGCTGGTCCCCGGCGATCCCGGCCCGGCCCGTTCGGCGGGCGCCGACCTGGTCCTGACGCTTCCGTACGACCCCTCCGCGTTTCGCGGAGAGGTCCTCGCCGTGCTGGCGCAACGCGCACGCTAGGCCGTCACCGCACGACTCTGCTTGTCCGCGGCATATCCCATCGCCCTGAGCCTGGCCACTCGGAGCCGCATCGGCGGGTGCGACGCAAAGAAATCCGCCATGAAGCCCTCCCGGTCGGCAATCTTCCGCTCTCCCGGGTCCACGATACAGAGGTGCGCCGCGCCACGGGCAATCGCCTTGGTGGCCGCGCTGGCACCCTCGATCTTTTCCAGCGCACTCGCCAGCGCCACCGGGTTACGGGTCAGCTGAGCCCCGGTGGCATCGGCCAGGTACTCGCGCTTGCGGCTGACCGCCATCGAAAGCAGTGACGTGATGATCGGGGCGAGCACCAGCGAGATCAGCCACAGGACCAGCACCACCAGCGCGAGCGGATTTCCCTTCTTTCCGCCCCCTCCGCCGCGACCCCGCCCACCACCGAACCGGAGGAACTGCCGCATCACGTCGGACATGAGCGCCACCACACCGACCATTGCGGCAAGCAGGGTCATCAACCGGATGTCGTAGTTTCTGATGTGAGACATTTCGTGGGCTACGACGGCCTGCAGCTCATCGCGGTCGAGCATGGCGAGCAGGCCCTCGGTCACGGCGATGTTGGCGTGCATCGGATCGCGCCCGGTGGCGAACGCGTTGGGATCCTGATCTGGAACGATCCAGATCTTGGGTTTGGGAATGCCGCCGGCGATGGCCATCTCTTCGACCACGTTGTCGAGCCGCTTCAGCTCCGGCGTGGCGGGCGTTATGAGCTCCTGTGCGCCGGTGGCGGCCAGCACCCGGCCTGCCCCATTTTTCCAGGCATACCACGCGATAGCCCCCGAAATCGCGCAGGCGATGAGCCCGACGAAAGGGATGACGTGGTGGTAGTGGCCCGGCGGAAAGTCCCGCGTCTGCAGATACCACGCGAGGTCCCCGCCGAACCCGATCCACCCGAAGAACAATAGAAACCCTGCGACCAGCCAGGCCGATTTCCGCTTGTTCGACTCCTGCTGGGCGAAGAGGTTCTGGTCGCTCTCGCTCACGCCGGAGGCTTGTTGAACGAGAGATCGACATTGGGCACGGCGCGCTCGGCCGCGTCCTCGATTTCCCACAACTCGGCGGGGGACGCCTTGGCCAGCCCGGCCACCATGTTGGTCGGGAACTGCATCTGCTTCGTGTTGTATTGCGTGGCCACATCATTGTAGAGCTGCCGCGCGAATCCGATCTTGTTCTCCGTGCTGGTCAGCTCTTCCTGGAGCTGCAGCACGTTCGCGGAGCTCTTGAGATCGGGATAGTTCTCGGTAAGCGCAAAGAGCCGGCCCAGCGCCTGGGTCAGCTCGCCCTCCGCCTTGGCTGTGCCTGCCACTCCCTGGGCCGACACGGCCTTGTTC
>JBEPVJ010000231.1:0-4731 GCA_041691095.1 Gemmatimonadales bacterium | reverse complement strand
CTCTCGCTCAAGGATGAGGTCGCAGCGATTCGTCACGCTTTCGCTCGGGTGAGCGATGGTGGCGCGCTGCCGATCAACGATGTGGACGCGGTGGTCCGGGCGCTGACCGTCTCCCTCCATTCCGAGGGAGAGCTCCTGATACCGATTCTTTCCCTCCGCTCTCTGGACGACCACGCCGCCCTCCACGCCGTCAACACGGCCGTGCTCGCCATGACCTTCTGCGAATGGTTGGGCCTCGCGGGGGGGGACATCCGAGCGGTCGGCAAGGCCGCGCTGCTGCACGACATCGGCATGTCCCGGGTGCCTCGGGAAGTGTTCGCCCGGAAACGGATGTCCCGGGCGGCCCGCTCCGGGGTGGCCCTGCACCCCGCGGAAGGGGCCCGGCTCCTCCTGGCTCGCTCCCCGCGACTCGATCTCTCGGCGACAGTAGCCTACGAGCATCACCTCCGGATGGACGGCTCCGGGTACCCGGCCCGGCGGTTCCACGGCGATCTGCACTACGTAACCCGCATCGTGTCGGTCTGCGGGGTATACGACGCGCTCCGCTCGAAGCGAAGCTACCGCCCTGCCCGGGATACGGTGGCGGCGCTCGGTGAGATCGAGAGTGGTGCGGGGGCGGCTTTTGACGCCGGTGTGGCCCAGGCGTTCATCCAGATGATGCGACGGTGGGAGCATCGGCAGGTGGCCGCCACCGCCGATTGAGCCTCAGGCCGTTCGCACCGAGGCGCGGGGTGCTGCGGCGAGCGCGCGGGCGGAGTAGAGAACGAGGGTGATCCAGAGCAGGTCCGCGATCAATAGATGCACCATCTGCAGGGCGACCGGCGCCAGCATCAGCAGGTTAGTGACGCCGACCCCCAGCTGGACCAGCACCAGCGCACCCAGGATTCGGCCCCAGGGATTCTGCAGCGATTCCGGCCGCGTCCGTGCGACCAGCCAGCCCAGCGAGCTCAGGTAGATCCCCGACAGGAGCGCGAGCACCGGGTGCAGCACCCGAAGCCGCACCAGCAGATGGGCTCCCTCCGATGTGTCGGCCCGGAGCCCCTCGGCCAGGGTGGTCGAGGGAAAGAGCGTGTCGCCCAGCGCAGCGATAGCGCCGGTCATTCCCACCCCCAGCACCGCCACGAGGCCGATCGCCAGCAGCACGGGCGCCGCGCCGCGTGCCGGGGTCTGCCACGGCGCCTGGTTGGTGGACCAGAGCCCGGTCAGCGCCAGAGCGGCCAACAGGAGGAAGGTGTTGAGCAGGTGCAGTGCGAGGTAGGCGGCACGTCCGAGCGAATCATCCTGACCGACCAGACCGAGCAGCACCAGTCCGGCGCCGATCAGCGCCTCTGTGATGATGAGCACCAGCGAGAGGGCCGCGGCTTTTCGCGCCCGGTGGCGCGGCGCAAACTCCCGGCGACTCCACCACCAGAGCACTACGACCAGCAGCAGCGCGAGACCGCTGCTGGTTCGGTGAGCGTACTCGATGAGAGTGGCCGGAGCGGGAGACTGCGGAAAGGCCGTTCCGTTGCAGAACGGCCAGTGTCTCCCGCATCCGGCGCCACTGGCCGAGGCGCGCACGAAGGCGCCCCAGAGAATCACCAGCAGATTGAAGCCGAGCACGCTCCGGGCGTAGGCCGGAAAAGACATGCCCGAAGATACCCGCGAGGTTCTACTCCCGCACCCGCGCGCGCAGCCGTTCCAGGGAATCCGCCGGAAATCCGGGGGGCGCGACGAGTCGATAGACCAGCTTCCCCTTTTCCATCACTTCCGTCAGCAGGAGTACCCCCGAGCCAAGTGGATAGACCACTCTGACTTCGGTGCCGACCGCTTCGATCCGGAGCGGCACCATCCCTTCGATGAGTCGCAGCGATCCGTCGAGCCGCTTGAGCGCATCTTCCAGGGTGATCTGGACCGGTGCCTCGGGAGACTTTGCCCTGGACGCCACCATACCCATCGCGTCGCTTCGGGGCAGGGCGGCCACCCTGGCCGGGAGAGGAGTGGCCGGAGCCTCGGCGGGCCGGCGTTCCTTCTTCGCATTCGACAGCGAATCGCTCTCGGCGTCGGCCTGACTCAGCTTTCCGACCGATTTCTTGAGCTCGTCCTGAACGCTTTGCAGAGCCAGGCTGGGGGCCGCATTCGCGGCGGCATCCCTCGGGCTTTCGCGGAGGGGCTGGCCCGCCCGTCCTCCGGACTCACGCCGGTCGGCCGAGGCCTTCTGCGACGCCAGCGGCTGCGGTCGCGGAACGACCATCGCGGTTTCGCTCGGCGCCGGGGTGGCTGGGGCCGATACGACCGGCTTGTCCATCAGCTGCCTGGCATCCTTGTCGGGAACTGATAATTCGGTAGCGGTGCCTCGGGCCAGATAGCCGACCCCCGCCGCGATGACCACGGTGGCGGCCCACGCCACTGCTCGCATCCACCGTTTCGGGGCAGCGGGACCGATGTATGGCACCTGCCGCGGAGGCGGGTCGGGGTCGATCGTCTCGATCAGCCGGTCGGCCTCGGAGCCTATGGTACGGGCCTCGTCGAGCCGGGCCCGGCACTCCGCACAGGCCGCGAGATGCGCCTGAATCGGAGGGAGCGCGGAGGATGGAATTTCTCCATCGATCAGCTCCTGGATCTGTCCCTCGTCAAGATGCGACGTCATGCTGTCCCTCCCCGGCCCGGTAGGCCTCGACGAGCCGCCGTCGCGCCCGGGACAGCGTCGTGCCGACCGCTCCCCGCGCGAGTCCCAGCGTCGCCGCGATGTCATCGTAGTCGAAGCCTTCGGCCTTGAGGAGCAGCGCCTCCCGGTCCCGCTCCGTCAGCAAATCGAGCGCGGAGCGCACCCGCGCGATCCGGTCCCCTCGATCCATGGTTTCGTCAGGGCCTTCGAATGCGTCGGGTTGCTCCGCCTTGTACAACACCAGGCGGCGATCCCGGCGCACCGCTCGGCGGCCCTCTTCCCGCACCAGGTTGAGCGCCACCGCGAACAGCCAGGGGCGCGGGTTACGTGGCGGCGCGGCGACTGCGCGCGCAAAGGTTTCCTGCGCGATCTCTTCGGCGCGGTCACGGTCGCCCGTGCGCCGGTAGAGCATGCGCACGAGCGAGGCGTGGTATTCCGCGAAGAGATCCGCAATCGGGACGGTCATCGACCCTCAAACTCCACGAGAAAGTTCTTGAGTGCTCCGGGCGCCCACTCCGTCACGCCGCCGTCGGCGACCTTGAGGCTCACCCGCGCGCCCGCCAGCAGTAGTGGCGATCCCGCCGCCATCGAAGCCCGGAGGCGCGGCCGGGTCTCCAGCAGGTCGAACCAGGCGCGGCTGAACGGCGCGATCGTCGTGACCCGAAGGCTGTCGCTGTGAGACAGATCGGTCCAGACCCCGTCGCGAAGCGCAAACACCCTGCCCCCTGCGCGCTTGAGCTCGCGGCGCTCGCTCGGTGAGCGATTGGCCTCGCCTCTGGTATTGGCCAGCTCATCCAGCCGCGTGTCCGCCGCCTGATCGGCCGCCTGAAGGGTAGTGCTGCCGGACATCCGGGCGCTCGACTTGGCGGCGTCGAATTCTCGCTCTCCGGTCATCTTGCGCGCACTCACCGCGCCGCTCGCCATCGGCGCGGGGATTGCCGCGACCGTTCCCGGCTCCTGCACCAGGTAGGCGGTGTACTCGGTGAGAATTCCGTAGCGGAGTCCGAGCTCCCGCACCCGGTTGACCAGGTCCTGACTGGAGCCTTCCAGACGGATCTGTCGGGTGAGCTCTCCGATTCGCCGCGAAGCCCAGAGCGGAGGGATATAGTCATTCTCGGCCTGGTGTCGTGAGAACGTGGCGTTGAGGGTGAACCGCTCCCGGTGTCCGTTCCGGGTCCCCTCGATAACCACCGGGCCGGAGCCTTCCCCGCGATAGCGCGCCAGTATCACGAGCTCCTCCCCATAGAAAAGGTCAGGGAGCAATCCTGGCGCAAGATCGGTGAGGGCGACGGGTGCCTCCGCGATTCGAAGATCCATCAGTGCCGGCCGGGAAAGTTTGGCCAGGACACCGCCCACCGCGTCTCCGACGTCGGCGCCCGGCGCCACATAGGTGGCGCTGCCGCGCCCTTCGACGGCCAGACGGTCCAGCAAGTATGTATTGACATCGTGACCCACGCCCACGGTGAAGATTCGGGTCCGCCCGATCCGGCCTGCCGCCTCGGCGGCGATCCGATCCGGCGCCTGCTCTCCGATCGACGGCAGCCCGTCCGTCAGCAGCATGACCACCTGCATCCGTTCGCCATCAACCGGCCCGCTCAACGCCGCTTCGACAGCGCCCGCCAGATTGGTCCCGCCGTTCGCCGCGAGTGCGTTCACGAAGCCCCGCGCGTCCTTCAGCGCTTCCGCAGTGGCAGGTGCAAATCCCTCGCGAAAGCTCCGCACGCCGTTGCTGAACGCAATTAGTCGGAATCGATCCGAGGCCCGAAGATTGTCCAGTGCCGCGATCAGGGCCGTCTTGGCCTGGTCGATCTTGTCGCCGCTCATCGAACCGGAGACGTCGACGACCAGCGTGAGGTCCCGGCCTACTTCCGTGGTCTCCGAGGATGCCGGAGGCGAAAGAAACAGGAGAGCGTAGCCGTCTTCGCCCGGATCGGCATGGGTGAGCACCGTGCCACCGACGAGCCCGCGCCGGAAGGGGAGCACGAGGTCCACATCTCCCCGCACCGGAGGAGTGACGCTGATGCGGAGAGTGCCATCGCGGCGCTGCTCCGTAATAGCGTGGGTCGGCGAATATGGCGTAGAGA
>JBEPVJ010000230.1:0-4738 GCA_041691095.1 Gemmatimonadales bacterium | reverse complement strand
GGCCTCGTGCTTCCGGAGGCGGCTCGCCCAGCGCCTGGAGCTCTTCGCGCAGATCGATCAGTGAAATGATCCGGGGGCCCTGCTCATCGCCGCGGAGGAACACCCGCTCGCGGAATATGTCCACCGCCACCACCCGCTCGGAGCCTCGGCTGGTCCGAAGCGCCTTCCCCTCTTTGGGAAATCGCTTCCGCGCCGTCACGTAGAACTCGTGCTCGTACTTGAGGCAGCAGAGCAGCCGGCCGCAGCCGCCCGAGATCTGGGCCGGATTGAGCGAGAGGTGCTGATCTTTAGCGAGCGCCAGGCTGACTGGCGAGAGGCTGGTGAGCCAGGTCGAGCAGCAATACTCCTTGCCGCAGCGGCCGACTCCCGATAACCGGGCGGCCTCGTCCCGGGCACCGATCTGACGGAGGTCGATACGGGTGTGGAGAACGGCCGCCAGATCGCGCACCAGGTCGCGGAAGTCCACTCGCTTCTCGGCGGTGAAATATACCGTGAGCTTCTTGCGGTCGAATTGCCACTCAGCGTCGCTCACCTTCATGTCGAGCTGGCGGGCCCTGACCCGCTCCAGCACGGTGCGGCGGGTCTCCTCTTCGGACCTACGCAGGTCGTTGGCGACGCCGATTTCCTCGCGGGTGGCCCGGCGGACCACGGCGAACTCCGGCGTCTTGGTTTCGCCCACCGCGCAGCCATTGCACCCGCTGGAGCATTTCTTGGTGGCGTTCTCTCCGACCGCGGACACCCGGCCGAAATCGAGGCCGCGGTCCGCGGGCACGATCACCGGCTCGGACAGCCGCAGCGGCTCGGCATCATCCGACCAGAGGAAGTAGTCTTTCCGATTGCCCTTGAAGCGGACTTCTACGGTGGCTGGCATCAGGCTTCCGTGTATACGCCCATCCCGGCGTATTTCTCGGCGCGCCGGCGGACCAGCTTCTCGGGGCGAAGCTTGCGCAGCTCGGTGACGTGGCGGATCAGCGCCTCGCGCAACGCCTCGCCGGCAGCATCGGGATCCTGGTGCGCGCCGCCGAGTGGCTCGGCGATGATTTCGTCGATGATCTTGAACTGCAGCAGATCGGTGGCGGTCAGCTTCAGGGCCTCGGCGGCGCGCTCCCGCTGGCTGGCATCCTTCCAGAGGATCGCGGCGCAGCCTTCGGGAGAGATTACCGAATAGACCGAATTCTCGAACATCAGCACCCGATCGGCGACGCCCAGCGCCAGTGCGCCGCCCGAGCCGCCCTCGCCGATCACGACCGCCACGATCGGCGTGGTCAGCATCGCCATCTCGAGGATGCTGGTGGCCAGCGCCTCCGATTGTCCCCGCTCTTCGGCGCCCAGGCCGGGATAGGCGCCGGGCGTATCGATCAGCGTGATGACCGGGGCGTGGAACCGCGCGGCAAGATGCATGAGGCGGAGCGCCTTCCGATAGCCCTCAGGGTGGGGCATCCCGAAGTTGCGCTTGATGTTCTCCCGGGTGTCGCGGCCCTTCTGGTGACCGATGACCATCACCGAGATGCCGCCGATCCGGGCCCAGCCGCCCACGATCGCGAGGTCGTCGCGATACAAGCGGTCTCCGTGGAGCTCCACGAAGTCGGTGAAGATGGTGCCGAGATAGTCCTGGGTGTACGGCCGCTTGGAGTGCCGGGCGACGCTCACGCGCTGCATCGGGGTGAGGCTCCGATAGATCTCTTCGCGGAGGGCGCCGAGCTTGGCCTGGAGGGTGGTGATTTCCCCGGCCACGTCGATCTCCCGCTCCTCCCCGACCCGCTTGAGCTCGTCGATCTGACGCTCCAGCTCGAGCAGCGGCTTCTCGAAATCGAGGGTATACGAGTTGGCCATTGGGTTACCCCACCTTGACGTAGCGGACCGCATCGGCGCCGAGAAGGCTGCGGAGGGATTGTACCACATCTTCGACGGGTTCGACTTTCATGCCCCGGGCCCGGAGCCGGACCGCCTCGCCGTTGCCGTCCGACCAGTCAATATAGACCGGCGCCGGGCCCGGCCGGCCGGCGCACAGCGCCGCCGCCGAGCGGAGGACCGCGGCTTCGGGCGCCCCCGGGGCTGCCCAGCGGAGGGCGATGCCCATCGCCCCGGAGCGCCGCAGCTCGGCCAAGGGACGCGCCGTCTCCACTACGAATGGCACCCGGTCTTCGCCCCGGTCCCGGGCGCTGTACCCCCCGGTGAGGAGCACCGCGGCGTCATCGACGATCACCTGGTTGAGACGGGACCAGCTCTCGGGGAACACGATCGCCTCGGCGGTGCCATGGAAGTCTTCCAGGGTGATCCGGGCGTACTCCTTCCCCGACTTCTTGGAAATCTGGCGCTTGACCGAGGTCACCACGACCGCCACCGTGACCTGGTGCTCGCTCCACTCATGCAGCGTCGCGGTGGTCCGGGTGCCGAAGAGCTCGACCTCGGGCCGGAACGGCTCCAGGGGATGGCCCGATATGAAGAAGCCGATCACTTCCTTCTCGCGGATCAGCCGGTCAGCCTCGGGCCAGTCGGGCACGTCGGGCAGCGTGACCCTGCGCGGCGCGGCGGCGTGCACTTCGCCGAAGAGTGACTCCTGGCCCGACTCGCGCTCCTGTTGCTTGAGCGCCGCCTCTCCCAGCACCCCGTCCAGCGCCGCGGTGAGCTGGCTGCGGTAGCCGCCCAGCGTGTCGCACGCGCCCGCCGCCACCAGGGACTCCAGCACCCGCTTGTTGCAGAGCCGGAGGTCGATGCGGTCGACCAGGTCGCCCAGGTTCTCGAATCGCTCCGGGGTGCGGCCGGCGATGATCGAATCGATCGCGCCTCGGCCCACGTTGCGGATCGCGCCCAGGCCAAACCGGATCCGCGTGTCTCCCACCACGGTGAACTTGAACCCCGACTCGTTGACGTCCGGGGCCAGCACCTCGAGCCCGAGCTCCCGGGCCTCGTTGATGTACTGCACCACCTTGTCGGTGCTGCCGATTTCCGAAGAGAGCAGCGCCGCCATGAATTCGGCGGGATGGTGGGTCTTGAGCCAGGCGGTGTGATACGACAGCACCGAGTACGCCACCGAGTGGGACTTGTTGAAGCCGTAGCGGCCGAAGGTCTCGATCTGCGCCGCGATGTCTCCGGCCAGCTTCTTCTCGATGCCCAGGGCCACCGCGCGCTCCACGAAGCGGCCCAGCTCCTTCTTGATGAGCTCCGCATCCTTCTTCCCCACCGCCTTCCGCAGCACGTCGGCTTCGGCGAGGGAGAAACCCGCCAGCACGTTGGCGATGCGCATCACCTGTTCCTGGTAGGTGATGACGCCAAAGGTCGGTTCCAGGATCTCCCTGAGCGAGGGATGCGGGTAGCTCACCGCTTCCTGGCCCAGCTTTCGCTTGATGAACACCGTATGCATGCCGGCATCGAGCGGGCCCGGGCGGAGCAGGGCGTTGGAGGCCACCAAATCGTCGAACCGGTCGCACTTCATGGCGCGGAGCGTTTCGGTGGCCAGCGCCGATTCGAACTGGAAGATCCCCGCGGTGCGTCCCGCGCGGAGCGTGGCATAGACCTCCGGGTCGTCCAGCGGCAGCTTGGCCATGTCCGGCGCCGTGCCGGTGCGCTCCTTGATCATCGCCACAGCATCGTGGATCACCGTCAGCGTCTTCAAGCCCAGCAGGTCCATCTTGAGCATCCCGACCTGCTCCAGCGCACCCATCTCGAATTGGGTGATGATGGAATGCTCGCCGTCGGCCGCCTGGCCGGCGCCCTTGGTCGGAGCGGTACAGACCGGCACGTACTCGGAAAGCGGGCCCGGCGCGATCACGATCCCGGCCGCATGCACCGAGGCGTGGCGCGAGATGCCCTCGATCCGCGCGCTCAGATCCACCATCCGCTGGTACACCGGCGACGTCTTGACCAGGTCGCGCAGCTCGTCGACCTTCTTCATTGCCTCGGGGATGGTCAGGCTGTAGGCCGGCCCCGAGGGAATCAATTTGGTGATCTTGTCGGCCTCGCTCGGGGGAACCTTGAGCACCCGGGCCACATCCTTGAGCGCCGCGCGCGCCTTCATGGTGCCGAAGGTGATGATCTGGCCGACGCTCTCCCGGCCGTAGCGCTCTCGCACGTACTCGATCACCTCACCGCGGCGCTCGAAGCAGAAGTCGATGTCGATGTCGGGCATCGAGACCCGCTCGGGATTGAGGAAGCGCTCGAACAGGAGGTCGAACTGGAGCGGGTCGATGTCGGTGATCTTGAGGGCATACGCCACCAGCGACCCCGCCGCGGAGCCGCGGCCCGGCCCCACCGGAATGCCCCGGTCCCGCGCGGCGCGGATGAAGTCCTCGGTGATGAGGAAGTATCCGGCGTAACCCGCCTTGGTGATGACCGACAGCTCGTACTCCAGGCGGTCGGCCACCTCCTTGGTGAGCACTTCCCCGTAGCGCGCCTTCGCTCCGACCGTGGCGAGGTCTCGCAGCAGCGCGTTTTCTTCGGTGTACTCCGGCGGCAGCGGAAAGCTCGGGACGAAGTAGCGCTTCTCGAAATCGAACTCGCAGAGCGCGGCGACCGTCGCGGTGTTTTCGAGGGTTTCCAGGTTCTTGGGGAAGAGCGCCCGCATCTCCTTCTCGCTCTTGACGTACGATTCCTGCCCGGTAAACCGGAACCGCTTCGGATCGTCGAGGTCCGAGCCGGTGCCGATCGCCAGCAGGACATCGTGCGCCTCGGCGTCTTCCCGGCGGAGATAGTGAGCGTCGTTGGTGGCGATGAGTGGAATGCCGGTGCGATGATGGAT
>JBEPVJ010000229.1:0-4742 GCA_041691095.1 Gemmatimonadales bacterium | reverse complement strand
ATGCGACCCGGCTCTCGGGTACGGTGCTCGGGTTCTCGATCGGCTTCTCCCTGCTGACCGGGCTGCTGGTCGGCTTGGTTCCGGCGCTGCAGCAATCGCGCACCGACCTCCGCGGGGCGCTGGGCGAGGGCTCGCGCGGCGCGAGTGATGGCAAGAGCAGGCGACGGTTGCGGTCGGCGCTGGTAGCGGCCCAGATGGCGATGGCGCTGGTGATCCTTGTGGCGGCGGGACTGCTGGGCCGGAGCTTCGTGGTACTGCAGACCGTCCAGCCGGGGCTGGATCCACGGGGCGTCCTGTCCGTCGAGGTCAACCTGCCCCGGGTAAAGTATGACAGCTCGGCCAAGGTCATGGCCTTCTACGACCGGCTCCTGGAGGAGGTATCGCGGATACCCGGCGCCACCGCCGCGAGCGCAATCAACCCGCTCCCGCTCGGCGGGGAGGGATGGAGCGGCTCGATCGAGGTGGAGGGGCTGGTTCAAGCCCAGGGCGATCCGGAGCCTCATGCAGAATATTCCGTGGCGATGCCCGGGTATTTCCGAACGCTGGGTGTACCGATGCGCTCCGGACGGGATTTCACCACCGCGGATACCAGAAACGCCCCGGCGGTGGGCATCATCGACGAGCGGCTGGCCCGGAAGTACTGGCCGGGTCAGGATCCGATCGGGAAGCGGTTCAAGGGCGGAGACGATTGGACCACGGTGGTCGGCGTGGTCGGCCACGTACACCGCGCGGGCCCCGCCGAGGAGGGAGAAGGCCAGATCTACATGGCGCTGGCGCAGTATACCCAGCGCGGCATGACCATGGTGATTCACACCAACGGAGAGGCCATCGCGCTGGCCACCGCGCTCAGGCAGGCCGTTCGCACGGTGGATCCCGATCTGCCCACGGCCCAGATCCGAACCCTGGATGAACTGGTGGTCCAGGCCACCTCGCGCCAGCGCTTCAACATGCTGATGCTCGGGGTGTTTGCGCTGGTCGCATTGGGCCTGGCGAGCGTGGGACTATACGGCGTCATGTCGTATCTGGTCGCGCAGCGTACCCGGGAGATCGGAATCCGCATCGCGCTAGGCGGTCAGCCGGGAGATGTCCGGCGCATGGTGGTGCGGGAAAGTCTCCTTATATCGGTCTCGGGCCTGGTGGCAGGAGGCATTATCTCCCTCGCGCTCTCGAGGGCCATATCGGGTTTGCTCTTCGGCGTTCGGGCCACCGATCCGGTCACCTACGCCACCATTTCGGGGCTGCTGCTGATGGTGGCGGCGGCGGCGGCGTACGGGCCGGCGCGGCGCGCTACCAGAGTGGATCCCCTCATTGCGCTGCGGCAATAGCCGAGTCATTCGCGCTCCCCGCTCGGGCCAGGTCACGGCCCGGTGTGGGACAACCGGCCCGCCGAAGCGTCATTCATAGGAGCGCGCGGGCCCCGCGCCTTGGTCCGGAGCAGCATTCCGGATTCGTCCAGGACAAATCAAGGGGAATCAGATGATCAGCAAGAAGACCAAGATCAAGGCGAAGGCCGGCGCCAAGGCTGTTGGCGCACTGGCCGGCGTAGCGGGCAAGAAGGTCGCGAAGCGGCTCACGCAGGCTGGAGACTCCGCGCTGATGAAGCTGAGTGAAAGCGCCAGAAAGCGCAGCCGGAACCGCAAGCTCAAAGCGGTCGGCAAGGCGGTGCTGGTGACGGGAGCGGCGGCCGCGACCATGCTGGCCGGCCGCGCGATGATGAAGCGCCGGAGCGGCAAGTGACCCATCGGATGGCTCCGGTCAAGTTGCTCGCCGTGGCGGGACTGCTGCTCCTGACGGCCTGTCCCGGAGCCAAGCCGATCCGGCAGCTGCTGGACGATCCTTCGAAGTACGAGGGGAAGACCGTGCGCATCGCCGGCGAAGTCAGGGAGTCGGCGGGAATCCTGGGGTATGGTGCCTACCGAATCGACGACGGCACCGGAACGCTCACCGTGATTTCCAAGGGGGGAGGCGTGCCGCGCGTGGGAGCCCGGGTCGGTGTCGAGGGAACCTTTCGTTCCGCCTTTACCGTGGGCTCCCAGAGCGTGGCCGCGCTGATGGAGAGCAGGAGGAAGAGCCCCTAGCCAGTCAAAACCGACATGGACCCTAACCCGATCATGCGCCAGGTCAGCGTTCGGATGACCCAGAAGATCACCAGGGCCACTACGATCACCACGACCGTATAGCCGAGCGACTTGTCCTGGGGCGCTTTCATCATCACCGGAACGCCCAGGAACAGCAGGTACAGCGAGTAGAGGCCCACGATGCCGAGAACGCCGAGGCTGGGTATCAGCATGAAGATGCCGGCCAGCCACGCGGCGGTCCACGAATAGGCAGCCAGCTTGAGGGCCTGCATCTGGCTCTTGTGCCCGCCGAACTGGGGTGCGAGCGCGTCGATAACCAGAGCGAAAATGAACACCCCGACGAGGGTGGACACATACTGCACGACTGCCCACTCCAGCCCGATTCCAATCGGTACCTTGATCATCCCACCAAACCCGATCACCGACATCCCGATCAAGCCCGCGACCGGACCAATCGCGGCGAGCGGCATGATGTAGCCGGTATAGAGGGAGGCAGTGGAGGTCGATTCCGCCTCAATGACCGGCCACTCCTTCTGGGGGGTGAGGAGGATTGCCTTGACGCGATCGATCAGGCTCATGCGAACTCCTGGTTGGAGTGAGTGACGACCACAGCTACGTCCCGGGCTTCCAGGCCGGCTCCCCCATCGACCGGGCAAAATGCAGGGGAAGAATGAATCCGGTGACCGCGTTGATGATCTCCAGCGTCGTCGGACCGCGAGCGAGAATCCATTGCCCATCGGGAGACCAGGTGAGCTGGCCGTCAGGATACGCATGATTCGGCTCGGTCAGGAACCGGCGGCCGCCGCCGTCGCGGTGGACCATGATGAGGCGCCGGGTGACCTCGTCGATCGCTACCAGGCTGTCCGAGACCGGGGACCACTCCGGAAACCGCCCCGGCTGCTCACCGAACAGCAGGTTGCGGGTCAGGAGGTCGAAGATCTGTACCGCGACGCCGTTGCCCGACGCCGTATGAAACGCGAGGTAGCGATTGTCGTGAGAGATCGAGGGACGAAAGAGGCCTCCACCGATCAACACCTCGACCGCACTTCCATCCTTCCGCGAGCGCACGATACCTCCCGAGCTGCCCGCCGCGTTCGAGAAGTAGATGAACTGTCCATCGGGGGAGTACGCCGGCCAGAACACGCTTCCCACGCCCGGCGTGGGATCGAGGAACACGGTCACCGTCGGCCCAACGAGCGGCAGCCGGTCGAAGGCGCCCGCGATTGCGACGGGCCCCAGCAGCAGCTCGGTTCCATCCGGCGCCCACGCCGGCTCGAGGTCCTGCGATACCTGGGCTTGGAGGACCCGATAGCCACTCCCGTCCAGGCCCGAGACGATCAACCCCGCCGTGAAATCCACCGCCGCAAACATCCCCTGCGGCACCACACTGACCCGGGCCGTATCCCGCGCGGCACCCGCGGCCACCGCCACGGTCACCAGCCCGACGCCGGCTCCATTCAGCAGGCCGGTGGAGCTGATGGTACCGGTCCCGGCCGGGATGGAGGTCATCGAAAATGTTACAGCATCATTCCGGGGATTCTGGAATCGGTCCACGACGTGGCCGGAAAGCTGGACCGACACCCCGACAGAGACCGTCGTGTCTTTCGGCGTCAGGAGAATCGATGCGGGGGAGCCCGCGACCACGGTGAACTCCGCGGTGTCTGCCTTGCCTGACTCGGGCACCGTGACCAGAACGCGCCCGGGACCGGCGCGGGAGCCGAAACGGACCAGGACCGCGGCCCGGCCCCTGGCGTCGGTCGTGACCGACACGTTGTCGGTGTAGGCAGTGCCGCTGACGGATTCCACCAGCATGCTCGGGGCGGGCGGCGAATCCGAAAGCGGAAGCCCGGTGAACCGGACCACTACCCCAGGGGCGAGGGCACCGGCATCGTCCCGGATTTCTACCACCAGTGCCTGGAACGGCTGCGCGGTGACGGTGTCGGTGGCGGTGGGGCCGGCCACGATGCGCAGCCGCTCGGTCGATCCGGGTGTCGTATCCGCTGGATTGGAGCAAGCCGCCGCAGCCAGGCCGAGACACATCCAGCGAAGCATCGGGCGAGCAGGGGTCATGACCGGAGAATCTACCTCCCAAATGCGAAAGGCGGGCCCCATCTCGGGACCCGCCTCTCCGCCCAGAGTCCAGCACCCAGTCGGCTAGGAGCAGATGATCACGCCGTCGGCCGTCGAGGCCGCGCCGGCGCCGACCTGCACGGTGCACTTGGTAAAGCCGCCGGTGATCGAGGCATTCGTCACCGTGGCGGTGTAGCCGGTTACCACTGCAGCCCCCGCGCCGGTGTTGCCGTTGCTGAGCCCGTAGTTGCTGGCGGCCTGAAGCTGAGCCAGGGAGCCGTAGGTCGAGTTATCCGAGAAATAGGCCTCCTGCGCGGTCATCAGATTACGCAGGTCGCTCTTGATCGAAGCAAGCTTGGCCTTGTCCTTGGTGGCCGCAAACTTCGGGATGGCAATCGCGGCCAGAATGCCGATGATCACCACGACAATGAGCAGCTCGATCAGGGTGAAGCCCTTCCGGTTCAGCATCAATCTGTCCTCCTGGAGTGACGTTGCGCGCGTGAATGTGCACCCGAGGCCGCTCACGCCTCATTTCGGTGTTCATAAAGCAACCGGGGTGCCACACCAGTGCGTGCGTCGCTAGCTCTGTCTCTT
>JBEPVJ010000228.1:0-4751 GCA_041691095.1 Gemmatimonadales bacterium | reverse complement strand
GCCCCCCCTCCCCCCGCCCCCCCCCCCCCCCCCCCCCCGCGGGGGGGGGGCCCGCCCCCCCGCCCCCGGCTCCCCCCCCCCCCGCCCCCCCCCCCCCCCCCCCCCCCCCCGCTTCTGGTATGAACGTCCGGGTTAGTGCTTCGGGGCGGCCAGACCCTGCGCCTCGAGCCAGTAGTAGAACGAATCGATCCAGTGGTCGGAGCTGGTGCCCTGCTTCTTCATGCCGAAGCCGTGGCCGCCGGCACTGAAGACGTGCACCTCCGGCTTGTGGCCGGCGGCTTTCAGCGCATCGTTCCAGTTCACGATCATGCTCAGCGCCACGTCGTCGTCGCGGGCCCAGGCCAGGAACATCGGCGGGAGCGCCGCGGGGATGTGAGGCATGACGCCGAATGGTCCGCCATAGATCATCGCGACGAAGGAGGGCCGAGCGGAGGTATCGGCCTGGAGCAGCGTGGCGCTGGCGACCATGGCGCCCGCCGAGAAGCCGAGGAATCCGACCCGATCGGACCGGACACCCCACTCGGCGGCGTGCCGGCGCACCACTTTGATCGCCTGGATACCGTCGGCAATGCCGTACCGGCCCGCCGTGTCCATGTCCATCTGGGGAATGCCATCCTGGCGCTTCTCGATGGTGCGGTACTTGAGGACGAAAGCGGCGATGCCCCGCTCCTGCAGCCAGTGGGCGGCGTCGGTGCCCTCCATGCTGATGGCGAGAGCGACGAATCCGCCGCCCGGCGCGATGATGACCGCGGTGCCGGTGGCTTTTGACGGCTCGGGGAGATAGGCGGTGAGGGTCGGCGTGACGACGTTGAGAGTGACCGTGCCGACCGGTGTGTTCTCGACCGTGATCTCCTTGTGGGTCCAGCGCTCCGACCCGGGGGCGGCGCCGGGCCAGAGATTCACCGTCTGGGCGTGGGCGGCACCGCATAGACACAAAGCGGCGATGGCGGCAGCGAGTCCGGTGGCTAAGCGCATGGGGACCTTCAACGAATGATGCCGGGAGGCCTTGATCAGGGATTCTTGACGGGCCCTCCCACCGCACCAAACATAGCGCGGATCCCCAGGGACGGTTGCCGCGCGCCGGAGAGCATCACCGCCAGCGCCAGCGGGGCCGCGTAGCTCCCCGCGCGCTCGAAGAATTCCCAGATCGGCGCGCCGGCCACGACGTACAACGACTCGGTCGCCAACTTCCACACGGCCACGAAGAGCAGCAGCCCCACCATCGGCCGCACCGCCACGATCACCGCGAGCGCCAGCTCGAACCAGCCCAGCATGGCGCTGGTGCCGGACGGCAGTCCGATCGCCGCGAGATTGTTGACGAGCGTCGCCTTGCCGGTGATCGCTCCGAGCGCGCCGTGCCCCGCCAGCAGCAGAACGGTGGTCCACTTGAGCAGCGAGCGAACCCGGGCCAGGGTGCGGGGGTCATCGAGCGATTCGGTGATCGGACTCACCAGGCTTCGCCATGAAAATGGCCTCGGCCAGCCGGCCAGCATCAGGAAGGCGAGCGGCACAA
Source organism: Gemmatimonadales bacterium (assembly GCA_041691095.1). Lineage (GTDB taxonomy): Bacteria > Gemmatimonadota > Gemmatimonadetes > Gemmatimonadales > GWC2-71-9 > JABFSM01. The sequence goes on along the minus strand of JBEPVJ010000228.1, from coordinate 3,238 downwards.
GGTAGTTGCCGGCGCGTTCCACCGCTTCAAATGCCGATTCGCCGGCGAGCGGCCGGAGCAGCGCGGTCCAGGCGGCCCAGACCGTCATGTACAGGAGCGGCAGCCGCCGCGGCGCGAAGAGCACCGCCATCCCCGCCAGCACGTCCACCGCGCCGATGATGGGCATCATCCGCCATGCCACGGACGCAGGGATCCCGACGACCGCGAAATAGGGAAGCCACGCTGCCTTGGTGATGAAGCCGAAGGCGCCGTGTCCGATGAAGCAGACTGCGGCGCCGCCGCGGAGGATGCGTTGTGTCGTCATGATCGGAAGATGACGTTTGCCACCGGACCATCAACCAGTCGTGTCGTGACCGGTCGGTTGGTGTTGCGGACGGTCGAATGTGGGCGGCGGACGGAGCAGTTCGACCACCTCGGTTGCCTTGCGGCGGCTGATCGGCAGCCGGGTTCCGTTGGACAATTCCACGGTAAGACCGCGCTGGGCGCGCTTGAGCGAGGCCACGTGCGCCAGGTTGATGACGGCGGAGCGGTGGATCCGGACAAATCGCCCGGGGCCGAGCCGGTCCATGAGCTGGGCGAGAGATTCCCGCACCAGGTGGTGCTGCGCTTCCAGATGCACCTTCACGTAGGCGCCACGGGCCTCGAGCCAGATCACGTCGCCCACCGCGACCGCGGCGCCGCCCTGGCGTCCGCCGAGCAGAATGCGTTCCACTTCGCCCGGCGCGGCCACGGTGCGGCGCAGCCGGTCCAGGGCCGCGGTGAAGCGCGCCTGGGTCACCGGCTTCACGAGGTAGTCGGACGCGGCGACGTCAAAGGCGCGGGCCGCGTGCTCGGGGTGCGCGGTGACGAACACCAGGTGCCGCACCCGGTCGCGCAGCACAGCCTGCACCCCGAATCCGTCGAGGTGGGGCATCCAGATATCGAGGAATACCACGTCGGGACGGAGGGACCGCACCAGCTCTCCGGCCTGCCGGGCGTCGTCGCACTCACCCACCACGTCGAAATCCGGCGCTACGGAAAGGAGCTGGCGAAGCCGGCGGCGGGCCAGCGCCTCGTCATCGATCAGAAGAACCCGGTAGCGCGGAGGTGTCACGGGTTGGTCTGCGGGAGAATCAGCCGCACGACGACCCCGCCGCCATTCCGCGGGAGCAGGGTGAGCGAGGCGCGCTCGCCGTAGGCGGTGGTGAGCCGCGCACGGGTCGCGGCGACTCCCACCCCGTGCTCATCGTCGGGCGCAGCGGGGGCCAGGGCCGGCCCGTCGTTCTCGACCATCAGCTCCACCCCGTCCGGAGCCGCGGCGGCGGAAATGATAACCCGCAGCCGTTCCTGGCCTGCCTCGAGCCCGTGGACCACCGCGTTCTCCACCAGGGGCTGGAGCAGCAGCACCGGCACCGGACAATCGGCCACGTCGCCCGCTATCGACAGCGTATACTGGAGCCGCTCCCCGAAGCGCATCTGCTGCAGCCCGAGGTATCGCTCGACGAGCTGCACCTCCTCGTGGAGCGGCACCACGTCGCGGCCGTCGTCCCGCAGCGAGGCGTGGAGCAGCTCGGAGAGCTGCTCGATCGCGGTGACCGCCCGCTGGGGCTGGTGATCGGCCGCGAGCGTCGCGATTCCTTGCAGCGTGTTATAGAGAAAGTGGGGCTGGAGCCTGGCGCGGAGCGATGCCAGGCGCGAGGTCTGAAGCTGGGCCTCGAGCTGCGAGGCGCGCAGCGTGCGGCGCTCCCGTTCCCGCGCCTCGGCCATCGCCCAGGCGGTGGCGAGGACCGCGCCGTACATCGGCACCGTGATGGGCATCGAGCTGAGCAGCGAGCGCTCGAAGCGGGCCGTCATGGTAAACAGCAGCGCGACCGGGTTCTCCAATCCCATGATCCAGGTGAGCACCGCCGCGTGGGCGAACGCGATGGCCGCGAAGACGGCGATGTGGAGGAGGATCATCCGGCCGCGGTGCGACCGCAGCGAGGGGTTGGAGGCCAGCCGCAGCGCAATGGGAAGCGCTGCGGCCAGCAGCAGCCAGGGTGGTGCGGTCGTGGCGAAGATATGGGACCACGACAGCGGGAAGCCGTGCACCACCGAGACGTGCCGGGACTCGAGGGCGCTTACCCCGCCGAGCGCTAGACAGACGGAGACGAGAGCAAGGCTGGCGCCGCGGAGTGGCGGCGCAGCCGAGGTATCGTCCAGATCACGGATGGCCGTGACCCTTGATGCCGAAGGTCACCGAGCGCAGCCGGTCCACCGGCGCCGGCGCGGCCCCCGCCGTGAAGGTGATCGCCGCCTTCGGGGACTGCGCCTCGACCACCAGCGAGTCGGGCTGGGTGGAGGTGATCTCGGTCACCGTGAGCGGCCCCAGCTGGGCGAACAGCTTGGTGAATGATTCCAGGCGGGCCTCCGTGGTGCGGTCCGGATTGGCCAGCAGCGACGACTCGATGAACGCGCGCATCCGGGTCGTGTCCCCGGTGTTGAACGCCGCAATGTAGCGTCCGGCGAGCCGTCCGGCGCGGGTCTCGGGCAGCGTGGCGGGTCCCCGGGCCGTGGGCACCGCTGCCACCGACGCGGTCGAGCCGGCGAGGGCGGCCCAGTCGAGTAACGAGATCTTGCCCACCAGCGTCACCTTACCATCGCCGGGGGGGCGCACCACCGCGGCTTCGCTCTCGGCATTGTCGCCGGGATAGATCCCCGGCACGTGCTGCTCGATCACGAAGTGATGGGTCACCAGCACGCGGTTGGTGCCGGGCGCCGGCGCCGCCGCGACCAGGGCCTGGGTCTCGGCAGTGGTGGGCCAGGTGCGCAGCACCATCGTCAGAGCAGGCGTGCCGAAGGCCGCCGCCGTCTCCTGGGTACGGTAGAGTGGGCTGGAGAGCACTTCACCGACGGGAATGGCGTACTTGCGGAAGACTTCGCGCATCAGCGCGACGTCGCGCACCCCGTCCTCGGAGAGGTTGCGCTGCTCGGCGCGGCTGGCGGGCGTGTAGGCCGGTGTCTCCTTGATGTCGGGCGACTGGAGCGTGCGGCCGTGGCGGACCAGGATGGTATAGCCACCGGAGCGCAGCGCGGTCATCAGCTCTTCGCGGCGGAGCTCATGCTGGGGTGCGGCGCCGGCGGCCTGGACCGCGATGGCGAGGGTGGCAAAGAAGTGCAGCATGGGTGGCTCCGGAGTTGGGGTATGAGCCACGAACGCCGGTAGAGAACGGTGGAACAACCAGGGATGGGGTGAACGGTCGAATGGTGATGTGAGCGG
>JBEPVJ010000227.1:0-4752 GCA_041691095.1 Gemmatimonadales bacterium | reverse complement strand
GAGTGATGGCGGCGGGGGGGCGGTCGACCGGAGTGATCCAGCAGGTGTGACAACCCAGCGCGGCGGCGGGCGCGATGTCGGACAGGGGATTGTCACCCACCATCCAGCATTCCTCGGCCGGCAAGCCGAGCGCATCGAAGGCGGCGAGGAAGAGGCGGCGGTCCGGCTTCCGGAGCCCGACCACGGCGGAGTCGAAAACCACGGAGAAGCAGTCCTCCAGCTCCAGCTCCCGGAGACAGGGGCGGAGATTGCCGGTGAAGTTGGAGATGACGCCGAGCTCGAACCGCTGGCGCAGCTGGGCAAGGAGGAGGCGGTTCCGGTCGGCGACCTCCCGGGCCTCCGAGACGAAGTCGTCGGTCCAGGCGGTGGCATCGATTCTGGCGGCGTCAGGGACCAGCCCCTGCAGCAGCTTGACCTGGGCCCAGACCATTTCGCGGAAGCCGAACTCGGAAACTCCGGAGCGTTCCAGCAGCAGCCGGTCGGAGGCCCGGAAATAGGCCTCGAAGGTATGGGGCCCGAGCTCCCCACCCCGATCCCGGTACCCCCGATGAAATCGTTCGCTCCAACGCCGGCCATCGGCGTCGAGGGTCCCGCCGAAATCAAAGAGCACGGCTGACGTCATCTAGGCGGAACCCTTCGGGAGTGATCCGGAATTCCCTTGGGCAAGTGGTGTGCCGCCGGTTTGGAGGCCGCGGCACGGACTCCGCGGTATTATTTGAACATGGCCATGGGTCTTTCCCGCCGGCTCGCGATCCTTGCCGCGGGTATGGCGATCGCGCTGGTCCTCGTGGTCACCGAGGTCTCCCTCTCGCTATCCGAGCGGTCCCGCCTCGAGGATCTCCGGCTCGAGGCAATGGCGGTCGCCTCGACGCTCGCCGACTATCTCAACCGCGCCGCCCCCAGCGGGGATCCCGCCGCCCTCGAGTCGGCGCTGGCCACTTGGGCCGGCCTCCATCTCCGTCAGACCTCGGCGACGGTCTATGCGCGGGGCAAGACCGGCCAGCTGGGCCTGGCCGGCGCCACCGATTCCCTCACCCCTCCCCGGCTCGCGCCGGAGGACGAGCGGGCCTTCCTGCGGAACCAGGAAGAGGTCTGGCAGGAGCAGGGTGACCATCCCGCCTGGCACGTCGCCGAACCGCTCCACGTGACCGAGCCGCTCCGGGGCGGGAAGCGGCTCTCCGGTGTGCTCAGTCTCAGGATTTCGACGGCGCGGCTGCACGAGTGGGCCCGGGACGAGCGGCGGCGCAGCTACCTGCTGGCCACCATCGCGGCGATCGTGCTCGGAGCCGGCATCGCCTGGCTGACCTCGCGGTGGGTAGGCTCGCCGCTCCAGGCGCTGGGCAGCACGATGGCCGCCGCCTACGCCGGTGCGAGCAGCGGTCCACCGGCGCCGGAGATGGGGCCCGAAGAATTTCGCAGCCTGGCCCGGCGCTATAACCAGCTGCGCGACGCTCTCACCCTGCGCGAGCGCGAAAGCGACGCCCGGGCCGCGCTCCTCGCGCTGGAGGAACGCGCGCGCGGACTGGAGCGGGTGGCGCTGGTCGACGAGGCCTCGACCAGCTTTGCCCACGAGATCGGGACCCCGCTCAATACCCTCAACGGGCATTTCCAGCTCCTGCACGAAGATCTGCGCGCCACCGGCTCTCCCGATACGGTCCGCCGCGTCAGCCTGGTGCTCGGGCAGCTCGAGCGGGTTTCGGGAATCGTTCGCGCCTGGCTCACCCGCGGGGCGTGGCCCCATCCCACGGTGCGCGCGGTGGATCTGCGCCAGCTGTCGCGCCGCATGCTCGAATTCATGGAGCCTTCGCTCGCGGCCACCGGGGTGACGGCGACGGTCGAGGCCATCGACGACCCCCCGGTGGTGGCCCGCTGCGATCCCGAGCTGGTGGAGCAGATCCTGCTCAACCTGCTCAAGAACGCGGTGGAGGCGCTCTCCTCGGGAGGACGTATCACCCTGGCGGCGGGTACCCAGGGAGACATCAGCTGGCTCACCATCTCGGACGACGGGCCCGGCATGCGCGAGGAAGTCAAACAACAGCTCTTCAATCCCTTCGCCACCACCAAGGGTCCGCTCGGCACCGGACTCGGGCTCACCGTGAGCCGGCGGCTGGCCCGCGGGCTGGGCGGCGACCTGTTCCATCAGAACACGGGGAGCGGCACCTGCTGGCGCTTGACCCTCCCCACGGCGGCCCCATGAGCGACGCCCCTCGACCCGCCCGCCTCCTGGTGGTGGATGACGACGAAGAGGCACTCCGTCTGCTGGCGGAAGTCCTGGAGCGCGAGGGATATACCGTGGTCCGGGCGCTCACGGTGGAAGATGCATTGCGAAGCCTGGCTGCCGAGCCGGAGTTCGATGCCGTGCTCACCGATCTCCGGATGCCGGGCGCCAGCGGCCTCGACCTCCTGCGCGCAGTCCGCAGCCGCGATCCCCGATCATTGGTGTTCGTGCTCACCGCGTTCGGAGATGCCAACGCCGCGGGCGAGGCCATCCGCGCCGGCGCCTACGATTTCATTTCGAAGCCCTACGATCTCCCGACGCTGCGCGCCGCCATCGCGCAGGCGCTGGAGCGCCGCCACCTGGCGCCCGGTCCGGCGCCCGCCACCGAGGGACGCGCCGAGCTCCGCCGCCCGGTAGTGGTCGGGCACAGCCCCGGCATCATCGACGTGATGAAGACCGCGGCGCGGGTGGCGCCCAGCCAGGCGACGGTGCTGATCACCGGAGAAACCGGCACCGGCAAGGAGCTGGTAGCCCGGGCGATTCATACCTACTCGGACCGGGCCCCCCGGCATTTTGTCGCGGTGAATTGTTCGGCCCTCGCCGAGGGCGTGCTGGAGAGTGAACTCTTCGGCCACGTGAAAGGGGCCTTCACCGGCGCGGCGGTGCCCCGTCTCGGCCTGTTCCGTGAGGCCGATCGGGGAACCATTTTTCTCGACGAAATCGGAGACATTTCTCCCGGCATGCAGTCCCGGTTGCTGCGAGTGCTGCAGGAGCGGGAGATCACGCCGGTGGGGGCCGATATACCAGTCAAGGTGGACGTACGCATCGTCGCGGCCACCCATCAGAACCTGGAAGCGCTGGTCAAGCAGGGACGCTTTCGGGGAGACCTGTTCTACCGCCTCAACGTCGTGACGGTGTGGATTCCTCCGCTGCGGGAACGGCTCCAGGACCTGCCGCTGCTGGCCCACCATTTCCTGCGGGACCTGGCGCTCAGCCACGGCCGCGAGCCGATTGCGCTCGATCCGGAGGCCGAATCGCTCCTGCTGGGGTACTCCTGGCCAGGCAACGTGCGGGAGCTGCAGAACGTCCTGGAACGCGCCATGGTGCTCGCGGCGCAGGGTGTCATTGGTCCGGAGCACCTGCCGATGGACCTCCGGTCCGTGCCGGTGGCCGATGCAGCGGAGCCGCTCTCCGCCGAGGATGCGTCACTGCTTCCGCTCGCAGAAGTCGAAAAGCGGCACGTCCTGATGGTGCTCAAATCGGCTGCCGGAAACCGGGAGCGGGCGGCTCGTATCCTGGGTATTTCCAGCCGAACCCTGTTGAGAATGCTTCAACGCTGGGGCATCTCGGCCGGGTGACCTTGCTCGGACAACTTGTCCATTTTCGACAAGTTGTCCGGACATTCTGTCGTCTAACCCGCAATCCAGCGGTCCAAGTGGGCTGCAACGAGCTCGCGAACCCGGCATGGCGATTGCCCCTTGGGGGTGCACGATTTTTTCCCCCCGAGCCTTGGAGCACCGAACATGAACCGCAGCAAACTTTTTTCCGCCCTCGCAGTTGCCAGCTTCCTGACCACCGCCGTTGCGGCGCAGGGTGCGAAGCCGGCCCCGAAGTCCGTCAAGCCGGTCGCCGCGATGGCCGTCACCGACACCACCAAGAAGAAGCCGATGCCGATGCCGAAGCATAAGGGCAAGAAGCCGAAGCCGGTGAAGCCGGATACCACCAAGATGAAGAAGCCCAACTAAGTCCGGTCGTACACCAGACTCCCCGAATGCCCGGCCGCTATGGCCGGGCATTCGATGCGAGTGCCGCCGTCACTTCCGCCGCGGTCGCCCGGCGGGGGAAGTTCCCTTCCCGCCCTGGTGCGGTCGGCACTCGCACCGATCCCACCGTTCCATCCTCTCCGATCGTCACCACCGCCTGTGCGACATCGTCTCCATGCTGGACTGCGAAAGCGTGATCAGCAGCACCCAGCGGCCCTGATTGCCCCACTGGTTGCTGAGCGTATACACCCCCGGCCGGGCGGTCTTCTCGAAGGTGAGCGCCACCGAGCGCCGCTTGCCGCCCACCATGCCTTCGGCGGTGCCGCTGAGCGGGGCCTCGATGACGGTGCCGTGATGGTAGGTGTGCACCACCAGGAACGCCCCGCGGGTGTCACGGTCCCACGGGTTGGCGGGGAGCTCGATCGAAATCCAGGGAGGGCCCGCGAAGACGACTGAAGGAACGGCGACGGCGAGCAGAGCGGCGAGTGCGATTCGGGAACCCATGAGGCATCTCCGGAGAAAGTTGTGCAGGTGAGATGCCTGTCGATTGCCACGGGTTTGGGGTTCAGCGTTTGAGGATTCGGATCTCTCCCTTGAAGGAGCGCACCATGACGTGGGAGCCGCCGCTGCCGGTAACGAAGCTCACCGGCTTGCCCTTCATTGGTTTCTGGGCGCCGCTTCCCTTGTCGGAGAGGCCGACGACGACGGCGCCGTCGAACGATTCCAGATCGAACTCCGCGGAAAGGTCCGGCGGCAGCCGCAGCGTAACAT
>JBEPVJ010000226.1:0-4756 GCA_041691095.1 Gemmatimonadales bacterium | reverse complement strand
GTATAAGAGACAGGTGGCGAGTGGCCCGCTGGTTGGTGCCTTGGAAACTCGCTGGTCGATGCGATCTGCGGGCACTGGAGAGATCGGGGTGCGGTTGCTGGTCGTCCTGTGCGCCGATTCACCGATCGTGCGCCTGCGGATGGATATCGACAACCAGGCCACCGATCATCGACTGCGGACGCGATTTCCCGTGGGGGCCGGCAGCACGGCCACCGCGGCAACCGCATTCGGCATGGAGCGGCGCGAGACCGTCACGCCGGGAAGGGACCGTCCGGCAATCGAGCAGCTGGTCTCGACCGCACCGGCCCAGCGATTCGTGACCGCGGGCGACTGGCCCCGAAGCCTGGCTGTGTTGGCGCCGGGATTCTTCGAGTACGAGTGGACCGCGAAGCAGGAGCTGATCGTCACCCTCATGCGTTCGGTGGGTGAGCTGTCCCGCAGCGATCTGACCGAGCGGCCGGGGCATGCCGCCTGGCCCATGCCAACCCCCGGTGCGCAGGAGCCCGGCCTGCATACCATCGAGCTCGCGCTGGTAGTCGGGGCACACGATCATCAGCTGGGGCAATACTGGGAGGACGCATTTCTACCGGTCGTCTCGCTATTCGAGCGCGACGACCGGCCCTGACCCGAAGCGGCCTACTGCCGTTCCCGCACTGCATCTGCCAGCAGGGTGCATCCCATGACCACCAGAACCAGCGCGACGCCCGGCGCCAGGCCGACCCACGGCGCATTCACGACGGTGTCGCGCCCCGATGCGATCATGGTGCCCCACGACGCCGATGGGGGCTGTACGCCCAGTCCGAGGAATGAGAGCCCGGCCTCCAGGGTGATGGCATTGCCGACGCCCAGGGTCGTGAGCGCCAGCACCGGGGCCATTCCATTGGGCAGCGCGTGGCGAATCAGGATTCTGATCTTTCCCGCGCCGAGCGCTTTCACTGCCTCTACATAAGGCCGGGCCAGCTGCGAGCGGGTCTCGGCGTACACCAGCCTCGCCACCGGCATCCATCCGGTCACACCCAGGACCACCACCACTAGCGCGGCACTGGGTTTCCAGAGCGCCGCCAGCAGCAAGAGCAGCACCACCCGGGGAATTCCCAGCGCGAAGTCGGTCATGCCGAGCAGTATGGAAGACACCGCCCGGGGCCCGGCAGCGGCGGCCGCTCCCACCGCGAGACCGATCAGCAGCGACACCGCCATGCCGAGGACGCCCACGGTCAGCGAGATCCGGGCGCCCTGAACCAGTCGCGCCCAGACGTCCCGTCCCAGCCGGTCGGTGCCCAGCAGGTGGAACACCTGGTGAAGGTCGGTGGTGCCCGGCGGAAGGAACCTGGTCTGCACGACATCCCGCTGAACGTCGGGGCCAATCGGCGAAACCAGCGGCGCCAACAGCGCGAGTGTCGTCACGAGCAGGAGGATCACCAGTCCCGCCCGGCCTCGACCATCCCGCCAGAATGCTGAGTCGTCAGCCGACATGACGGGTCCTCGGATCGGCCAGCGTCACCAGGAATTCCGCGAGCAAGTTGCCGGTCACGACGAGCACGGCACTGATCGTGGCCGCCGCCATCACCACCGGGTAGTCTCTCCCCTGCACCGCCTGCACCAGCACCTGCCCGACCCCGGGCCAGGCGAAGATCGCCTCGACGAACACTGCGCCGGAAAAAAGTGCGGGCAGTGACAGGCCCAGCAGCGTGACGATGGGAACCAGGGCGTTGCGCAGTTGGTGGCGCGTCACAACGCGGAGCTCAGAGAGACCGCGCGCCCGCGCCGAGACCATGAATGGCGCATCGCGCAATTCACGCATCGCAGCGCGGGAGAACCGCGCGGTGCCGCCCAGCCCGATCAGGGTGAGCGTGATCAGCGGCAACGCCAGGTGACGGAGGCGGTCCGCCAGGCGCGCCGGTCCATCGAGGAACTCGGCGTCGAGGCCGGCGGCGCCGAAGGCCGGCAGCAACCGGAGCTGGTAGGTAAAGATCATCACCAGCACCAGGCCGAGCCAGTAACCCGGCATGGCATTCAGCGCCACGGTTATCGCCGAAGCCAGCCCGTCGAGTCCGCGCCGCCGGGTATTTGCCTGGAGCGCTCCGATGGCGATCCCCGCGGTCCAGGCCAGCATGATCGAGAGGGAGACCAGAAGCGCGGTGGCGGGCCACGCCTCCCGAAGCAGATCGGCGGCGGGGCGGCCCCGCGCGATGCTCTGACCGAAGTTTCCCGTGAGGGCCCGGCTCAGCCACTCGGTGTATTGCACCGGCAGCGGGCGGTCGAGCCCGAGGGCGTGGCGCCCGGCCACTACCTGTTCGGGCGTCGCGGCGGGCCCGAGCAGGCGCCGCACCGGATCGCCCGGGGCAATATGGAGGAGGAGAAATGTGAGGGTCACGACGCCCAGCACCACGGCGATCCCGCGCAGCAGACCGAGCAGAATTCCCCGAGGCATGCCGAAGAATCTACTCCGGTGTACACTTGGGGGTGCGCCGCCCGGTCGCCTGTCTGGTACTCTTTGCCCTCGCCTGTTCCAGTGCGCCTCGGCGCGCCAACACCGTCATCATTGCCTCCGGCGCCGATCTCCAGAGCGCCAACCCCCTCCTCACCACCCATCCGCTGGCTCGGCAGGTCCAGCGCTACGCCCTGCTGGTGACGCTGGTCCGCTACGACAGCGCGCTGACGCCGGTTCCCTACCTGGCCCGCGCCTGGCGTTGGTCGGGAGACAGCGCCACGATCACGATGGACATTTTCTCAGGACTGCGCTGGCACGACGGCGCCCCCACGACCGCGCACGACGCGGCGTGGACCCTCGAGATGGCCCGGGCGTCCGGCAATGAGTATCCCCGCCAGAGCGACCTGGCCGCGCTCGAATCCGCCACGGCGCCGAACGACTCGACCCTGGTGCTGCATTTTTCGCGTCCGGTGCCGCGCATCCCCGCCGTGCTGACCGACCTCGCAATCCTGCCTCGTCACTTGCTCGATACCGTGCCCAGCGGGGAGATGCGTAACGCGGCCTGGAACCGGCAACCGGTCGGGAACGGCCCGTTCCGCTTCGTGGCGCACGAGCCGAACCGGCGCTGGATCTTCGTCCGAAATCCCGACTTTCCCGCGGCGCTGGGCGGTCCGCCCCGGCTGGAGCGCTTCGTGGTCGCCGTCGTGGATGAGCCCACCACCAAGCTCGCGGCGCTCACCTCCGGCGAGCTCGACCTGGCCGGCATCAGCCCGGGTCACGCCGAATTCGTCCGGAAAGACCCGCGGTTGCGGGTGCTCGATTACCCGCTGCTGTACAGCTATGCGGTGATACTGAACAGCAGGCGGACACCCTTCGACCGGCTGACGGTACGCCAGACGCTCGCGGCCGCGGTCGATCGTCGCGCCGTGGTCGATGGGATACTCTTCGGGTTCGGGACGCCGGCCACCGGGCCGGTGCCTCCCCAGCTCGAGATTGGACCGCAGCCGGAGGATGCGGGGCCGGCGCAGCCGGTGTCACCGACGAGCGCCGGGCTTCATTTCGAAATGCTGACCGTCGGCAGCGGCGAAGCGGCGCTGGAGCAGATGATCCAGTCCCAGCTCCAGGCGGTCGGAGTGCGCGCCGAGATTCGCCAGCTGGAGCTTTCGACCTACCTGGACCGCGTGTGGGGACCGGCGCACGATTTCGACGCGGCGGTACTCGGTTTCTCGGGAGACCTGGGGCTCGGGCACCTCTCGCGGCTCGTCGCCCTGGCCGGCTTCCGGCCCCAGGGCGGGAACGAAGAACTGCTTCGGCTGTTTCGCGACTCGGTGCCGGCGATATTTCTCTATCACGCGCGGGGCGTGCAGGGTGTCAATCGCCGGGTGAAAGGCATCGAGATGGATCTGCGGGGTGAGCTGGTGACGCTTTCGCGATGGTGGGTGGACCCGAGTGAGCGGTAGCCGGGTGTTCCGCGCGAGCGCACCGGTTCGCCTCGACTTTGCCGGGGGCTGGACCGACGTGGCCCCATTCCCGGTGCGGGAGCGGGGAGTGGTGGTGAATGCCGCCATCGACCTGAGAGCACATGCCGAAGTGCGTGCCGGAGGCGATCGGTACCTGCTTTGCTCGGAGGACCTCGGGAAGTCCCTGGAGCTGAACGGACCCGAAGGCCTCGCCGACACCGGAGAGCTCGGCCTGCTCAAGGCCGCGCTGCGGAGGTCGGAAATCGGCTGTTGCTCGCTGACCACCCGCAGCGATGCGCCGCCGGGCTCTGGACTCGGCAGCTCCGGCGCGCTCGATGTCGCCCTTACCGCCGCGCTGGACGCCGCGCAGGGGGTCCAGCGATCCAGAGCGGCGCTGGCGGAGGAAGCCTTCTTCCTGGAGTCGGTCGATGCCGCGCTGCCGGGCGGGCGGCAGGATCAGTACGCCGCGGCGTTCGGCGGCTTCAACTTCATGGAATTCCACACCGACGACCGTGTGGTGGTCAATCCGTTGCGGGTGAAGGACTGGGTGAAGGCCGAGCTGGAGGCTTGCCTTACCCTCTATTTCACCGGCGTATCGCGGGACTCCGACCGGATCATCGACGAGCAATCGCGCAACACCTCGGCCGACGTCCGGGACGCGGTGGAGGCGATGCACGCCCTGAAGGAAGAGGCCGTGCTGATGAAGGAGGCGATCCTCAAGGGCGACATTCGCCGCTTCGCCGCGACGCTGCAGCGGGGCTGGGACGCCAAGAAGCGGATGGCCGGCGGCATCACCAACCCCATGATCGATAACCTCGAGGCGCTGGCCCGCGCCAACGGCGCCTGCGCCGCCAAGGTCTCAGGC
>JBEPVJ010000225.1:0-4738 GCA_041691095.1 Gemmatimonadales bacterium | reverse complement strand
AGATGTGTATAAGAGTCAGGTGCGTTGACCACGCCCTGCACCGATGCCAGCAGCGGATTGCCGCCCGGCGTGGCGGTGACATTTTTGATGTGGCCGGTGGGGTCCACGAAACCGTTCACCCTCCCACCCCTGGCACTGTCGATGGTGCCCGGGGTGATCTGGGGGATCGTGGTATCCACTTTGAGCGAGTCGACGACGACATGAACCGCTTTGCCGCCGGCGCTGTCGGTCAGCGTCATCACCACCCATGCGCTCAGGCCAAGGTTGGTGACCTGCGTCGGAGCACCAACCACGCTCAGGTCGACCGTCGTCTCCGACTTGAGATCGAAGCGGTACTTCGTGGTGCTCGGCGCCGGCGGCGTCGAGAGCAGGAAGAACGGCGTCAGCGACACCGACGCGAGAAGTGCGTAACGCACCGACATGGAATACCTCACTTGGGTGGGAAGGCGGGATGGTTCCCGCCTGACGGGTGAAAGCTACCAAACTTCAACCCCCAGCGTCCTTTGGGGAGGCCGGGGGTGCGGGTCGAACCGTAAGCCGAGTTCTGTTCCCCAAGCTTGCGCCGGGAGGATGGTCATCTGTCTGGGATGGCCGTCGCCGGCCACCTCGAGCAGCCTACCCACGGCTCACCGTTGCCGGTGCTTTCGGTGTGGGCCACACCTCGCCGCTTATTTGGCCTTGCTCCGACTGGGGGTTGCCGTGCCGCTCGCTGTTGCCAGGAGCGCGGTGGGCTCTTACCCCACCGTTTCACCCTTACCTCGCTTGCGCGAGGCGGTCTATTTTCTGTGGCCCTGTCCGTCGCCTTTCGGCGCCCAGGCGTTACCTGGCAGTCTACCCGTTGGAGCTCGGACTTTCCTCGAAAAGGCTCGCACCTTTCCGCGACCATCGCATTCGGCCCGCAGGGGAAGAATACGGGACCGGTGAGCCGGTAGCTAGCGCAACCCGCTTCGGCCCGGGCTGCCCGGCGGCTCGATTGCGGCCTCGCTCTTGGTCTCGACCGCGCCGCGCAGTCGCGCCAGACCCGCCTGGGCCTGCTGTACGAAGGTCAGGAGTGGCTCGTCGGCACCCCGCCAGCCCAGCACGACCTCCTTGAACTCCCTGGAGGCATGATCGGACTCGCCCAGGTGCTCGTAGGCCAACCCCCGCAGCAAGTGAACCCGTCCCAGCATTCCCCAGCGCGAGTCAAATCCCCGCCGGAACAACTCGTTCTCGTTGAATGTCTGCAGCATCTCGATGGCCCCGCGGTAGTCGCCCAGCTGATACCGGGCCTCCGCTTCGAGTGGCCGCGGGTCGTTCCAGGCGACGCCGAAGTACACCATCGCACTCTTGGTCGCCCGGGGATCCGGATATTTCCCCGAATCGGAGAGCGCTCTGCGGGCTACCGCACTGTCGCCATGGGCCAAGGCGGCCAGGGCCCGTACTTCAGGTGAGGCGGTACGCCCCGTCAGCGACTCGAGTTCTGCGAGGGGACGGCTGTCGGGATCGGCACCGAGCAGGAGGCCCACCGCTGCCGCAGCTCCCGCGCCCGCTACGCTGGCCCGGTCGGCTGCCGGCGCTCGACGGGCCGCTTCCGCTACTCCGGTCCATACCCGCCGGAGCTCGCGGGTCGGGCCACCCGCCGCGCTGTACAGCTGGGCCAGCCGTGACCATTGCCATATTTCGTCCTGGTCCCAGATCGAAGGTGAGACCTGAGGAAGGACGGTTGCGCGCCGGATGGCGTCTCCCAGCGCAATGACCTCGGCGGCACCGCCGAGGTCACCCTGGTAGGCCAGGGTATTGGCTCCCGCCATCACATCCGAGACAAACTCCCCGCCGAAATCAGGAAGCACGGGAGCGTGGCCCCCGAAGGACGTCGTCGTGCTCCGCACCAGGCTGGCAGCCGAGCGCCACTCACCCTTTGCGAATTGAACCCGGGCCTCGAGATAAGCGGACAGGTTGCGGCCTGCCAAAGGCAGCAGGCGACCGAGCTCCGCCACCTCCCGTGAGGCATTGGTCCAGTCCTCACTGGCGAAGTACGCCTCGAAGAGCGCATGATGCGCCCGGGCGGTCGCCGGTTGGGACGCGACCCAGTTGCGAGCGGCCTGGACCGCAGCGGTGCCGGAGCGCCGGTTTGCTGCAGCCCGGGTCGCGCTGTCCAGCGCCGGCTTGCCGGCCACCATAGTCGCCGCGAAGGAGTCGGGAGCCACCAGAGCGTAGCCGGCATTTCTGCCCGTGGCCCCGGTCAGCAGGAACGTCACGTGCTCGTAGGCGAGCGCATACTGAGGGTCGAGCGAAAGTGCCCGGTTGAAGGCACGCAGTGAGCGAGTCATGCCGGCGGCGGTCTTCCCCCCGACCGAATCGTGAAAGAAGGCGTCGCCGAGTCCGTACCAGGCATCGGCATCGGAGGAGTCTCGCAGCAGGATGTTCCGATAGAGCTGCTGGGAGCGACCGTATTCGCCGTCCAGCATGGCACGGTAGGCGCCGATCATGCCGCGCTGGCGCTCCGGCAGGCGATCAGCGAAGCGGGAAGCCTGGAGGACCGCATTACGTCCCACGCTGTCGCCGGCGCCCAGCACCCACCCGCGGGTGAGCCCGAGTTTGAAATACGCAAGACTGAAAGTGCTGTCGAGGGCCACGGCCCGCCGGAAGGAAACTTCCGCCGGCGCCAGCTCCCAATGATTGAGGTGCTCGACTCCCTGGAGATAAGCCCGGTAGGCTTCGAGTGACGCGGTGGTCACGGCCGAAAGCGGACTCTGGCGGCCGGATGGAGCACCGGATAGATCGAGCAGACGCCCGGCCAACTCGTCAAAGAGCGGGCGCACGTCATCGATCGCGCGGCCCGCCGCCTCCACCACGTCGACCCGGGCGCCGGTCGCTGCATCATACGTGCGCGCGGTCAGTCGCAAGGAATCTCCCGCCCGCACATACTCGCCGAGCACCACCCGGCCCGCCCCGGCCTGCCGCGCCAGTCGGCGTGCTTCTGCCAGCCCTATGGGCTGGTCGTCGGGAAGCCGAGCCTGCGCCAGCAGATCATGAACCCGGTCTTGATCCACCACATCGAGGTCACGCCACTGCGACAGCGCCATGGCCAGCATGTTGACGCTGCCATCATGAAGCCAAGCCAGGGCCGGATCGTCCCGCAAATTGTCGAACGGAAGGACCAGCAGCGCCGGATGCGGATTCACGGCATGACCGACGGCCCGGCTCTGCACCAGCACTCCAACAATCACCGCGACGAGAAGCATCGCGGCGGCAGCAAGCGGCCGACGTCGCTTTGCCGGCTTAATTGGCCCGGGCGGTGTCGGCTCTCCGAGCAACGCTCTGCGGAATCCGGCGCCGGTTTGCCAGCGCGCGTCGGGGATCTTCTCCAGGGAACGCATTACGGCATCGACCACGGGGCCTGGAAGCCCGGCGCGAATCTCGGAGATCATCGGCGGTGGGTCTACGATCTGCCGGGAAACAACGATCCGTGCAGGCCCGGTAAACGGCGGTTCGCCAGTGAGCATCTCGTAGGTCACAATTCCAAGCGAGTAGAGGTCGCTTCGGGAATCGAGATCCTCCCCTGCGGCTTGCTCCGGGCTCATGTACGTCGGCGTTCCCATGACGGCAGTCGGCCCCGTAGGCCCGTCGACGCCGTCGACCAGCCGGGCGATCCCGAAGTCGGCCAGGAGCGCTGTGGGCGCGTCCGGCGGGCCATCCAGCAGGATGTTTTCCGGCTTCAGGTCCCGGTGGATCACCCCTGCCGCGGCCGCGGCATCGAGGGCCAGCGCGAGATCGGCGGCGATGGTGGTGGCGACCGTCGTGGGCAACCGGTGCTCCCGCCGGAGCCGCTGCCGGAGGGTTTCTCCCTCGTGGAAATCCATGATGTAAAAGAGATGTCCCTCGGCGTCCCCCGCGGCATGAACCGCGACGATGTTCGGATGACGAATCCGGGCTACCAGCCTCGCTTCCGTCAGGAATCGCGTGGCCAGGGCGCGGTTTATGACCAGGTCCGGGTGGATCACCTTGACGGCGACTTGGCGGTCCAAGGCAAGGTCGGTGGCCAGGAACACGACCCCCATACCCCCACGCCCCACTTCGCGCTCCAGCCGGTATTGCCGGCCCAGCGCGCGCGCGAGGGTCTGGTACAGCTCGGTGTTGGTCACGGGCACGACCTTGCCTGGGGATACCTCATTCGATGCCGAATGGGGGAAGTTCGTTGCGTTTCGCGCCGTCTCGCGAGTTTCTGGGCCGTCGCCGAGTTGAGTGGCGATTGAGAGGGCTGAGGCATTGTCCCTTCAACCTACGCCTGGGACGCTTTGATGCCAGCCACACGTTCCACCCATTCCCGATCTGCCTCTCCGACCGTCGCCGCGGTCCTGACGCCGGCAGAGCGAGCCAGCCTCGATGCCGCAAGCGTAGGATGCTTCGCCGTCCTTCACCGAAATTCGGTCCCCGAGGCCGTGCGCGCGGTGCGGGAGCGCTCGGTCGATGCAGTGTTGATCTCGGTCCAACAATGCGCTCACGGGCAGGTCGACGACATCGATCAGCTGGTTCGGAATTTCCCAGGGGTGCCTACAGTGGCCCTGGTAACCCGCCACGATTCGCTCGCCTCCGAGACACTGCTACGGCTCGGCGCGACCGGAGTACGTCAGGTGGTGGATGTTACCGTTCCAGCCGGGTGGAACCGTCTTCGGCAGCTGGTAGCCGAGCCGACCACCCACGGGGCTTCCCGCATCCTGGCCCCGGTGTTCGCTTCACTGCCGGAGCTTCCCCAGGA
>JBEPVJ010000224.1:0-4771 GCA_041691095.1 Gemmatimonadales bacterium | reverse complement strand
GAGCACCCCCCGATCGTGACGATTCGCACCCGGTATTCGGTGGACCTCGATCTGCCCTTCAAGCGCAAGCACGTGACGCTCAATCCCTCGGTCGAAGTCCGCCAGTAGCGCGGGATGCGCCATTCTTCCGACAATCTCCTTTCACCGGATGCCGCTGCAGCCTGGCGGGACGGCCTCCCCGGCCGCCTGGTGTTTACCAACGGCGTGTTCGATCTGCTCCATCCCGGCCACGTCGACTATCTCGAAGCGGCCCGCGCCCTGGGCGATCATCTCCTCGTCGCGGTAAATTCCGACCGTTCGGCGAGAAGCCTCGGCAAAGGCGCCGGACGCCCCGTCGCGGGGGAGCAGGCCCGGGCCCGGGTCCTCGCGGCACTGGCCTCGGTCGACCGGGTGGTGATATTCGACGCCGTCACGCCGCTTGAGCTGATCGCCCGCCTC
The DNA here is from genome assembly GCA_041691095.1 of Gemmatimonadales bacterium. Classification (GTDB taxonomy): domain Bacteria; phylum Gemmatimonadota; class Gemmatimonadetes; order Gemmatimonadales; family GWC2-71-9; genus JABFSM01. The sequence goes on along the minus strand of JBEPVJ010000224.1, from coordinate 4,333 downwards.
CGCCCCGACGTGCTGGTCAAGGGTGGCGATTACACCCGCGAGACCATCGTCGGCGCCGACCTGGTCGAGGCGTCCGGCGGACGGGTCGTTACGATACCGCTGGTCCCTGGATATTCCACCACCGCCCTCGTGGAGAAGAGCCGTGCCCCGAATTGATGGGCGAACCAACGACCAGCTCCGGCCCGTGGTGCTGGAGCGCGGCGCCAATCCGTATGCCGAAGGCTCCTGCCTAATCCGCGCCGGTGGAACGCTGGTGCACTGCACCGCGAGCGTGGAGCCCGGCGTCCCATCCTTCAAGAAAGGGTCGGGAGAAGGCTGGGTCACCGCGGAATACGCGATGCTCCCCCGCGCCACCCTGGAACGCACCTCGCGCGAGCGCACCGGTCCCGGCGGGCGCAGCTCCGAGATCCAGCGGCTGATCGGTCGCTCGCTCCGCGCCGCGATGGCGACGATGGCCTTCGGCGAGTACACGATCCGGATCGACTGCGACGTGCTGCAAGCCGATGGCGGCACCCGCACCGCGGCGATCACCGGTGGCTGTGTGGCGCTGGCGGATGCCTGCGCGTGGCTCGCCGATCGCACTTCCCGCCCCACGGCCTTTGGTGCCCTGATCGCCGCCATTTCGGTCGGTATCGTCGAAGGCGAAGTGATGCTCGACCTGGCCTACGCGGAGGACAAGGACGCCGGAGTGGACGCGAACGTCGTGATGCGCGCGCCCGATTCCTTTGTGGAAGTCCAGGGTACCGGCGAGCATGGCACCTTCTCGCGCGCCGAGCTCGACCTGGTCGTCAACCAGGCCCAGCAAGGCATCGCCACCCTTTTCGACATCCAGCGGAAGGCGCTCGGCTGGTGAAACTGCTCTTCGCCACGCGGAGCAGAGGGAAACAGGACGAGGCCAGGCGGCTGCTCGAGGGCTCCGGCATCGAAGTCGTTTTCCCGGATCAGGCCGGCGTGTATCCGACTCCGGAAGAGGAGCGGCTCGAGCTGCACGATTCCTTCGCCGCCAACGCGCGCGCCAAAGCCGAATACTTCGCCAAGCAGACCGGCCTTCCCACCGTCGCCGACGACAGTGGCCTCGAGGTGTTCTCACTCGGCGGCGAGCCGGGGGTGCGGTCGCGGCGCTGGGCCGGCGCCGAAGGCAGCGAGGAGCAGGTGAGCGCCGCCAACAACGAATATCTCCTGAAGCGGCTGCGCGGCGCTCCCGAGGCCCGCCGCCGAGCCCGCTATCGCTGCGCCCTCGTGCTCTACCGGACCACGCGGGCGTACCCCGAGACGTTTGAAGGCACGTGCAATGGACGAATCCTGGAAGAGCCCCGTGGCTCCGGCGGCTTCGGATATGACCGGCTCTTTCTGGACGACGAGATCGGCAAGACCTTCGGCGAGGCCACCCCGGAGGAGAAGGACGCCGTGAGCCATCGCGCAAAAGCCATCGCACTCCTGCGCCAGGCACTGGCGCCCTCAACGCCGCCACCGGACCAGCCGTAACTGGTGCTCAGTCTACTCCTTCCCGAAAGTCGCAATGTCTGAGTCGATCGTTCCGCCCAATCGCCTGCGCGAAAAGCTCGGTGCCGGCAAGACGGTCATCGGTACCATGCTGGTGGAGATTCGCCAGCCGGGCATCATGACGCTGCTGGCCAACGCCGGCTTCGATTTCGTCCTGATCGACAACGAGCACGGGCCCTTCTCGGTCGAGACCATCGCCGACCTGAGTCGCGCCGCGCGAGACGCCGGCGTCACCCCGATCGTCCGCATTCCCGAGCTCACCTACGCCCACGTCGCCCAGTCCCTGGATGGCGGGGCCCAGGGCATCATGCTGCCGCGGGTTACCGGGCCGGCCGAGGTCGAGCAATGCGTCCGCTGGATGAAGTATGCGCCGGAAGGAAAGCGGGGCGCCGTGCTGGGGCGAGGGCACCTCGCGTTCCGTTCCGGCCCGCTGGCCGAGACGCTGGCAGCGATGAACCGGGAGACCTTTCTCGTCGTGCAAATCGAAACGGCTGAGGCAGTGGAGCGGCTGGACGAGATTCTGTCGGTACCGGGCGTGGATGCCGCACTGGTCGGGCCCACCGATCTGTCGTTTTCTCTCGGCGTCCCGGGAAAAATGGAAGACCCGAAGCTCGTGAGCGCCATCGAGAAGACTCTCGCTGCCTGTATCGCGCACAACATCATTCCGGCGATTCACACCAACGATACCGGCATGACGTCGAGCTGGGCCAAGCGGGGCATGCGGCTGGTGAGCATCAATAGCGAGGCGGGGCTGCTCGTTGCCGCGGCGAGCCTGGCCATCAAGACGATTCGGGAAGCGGTTACGAAGCCAGCCCAACCCGCTGCAGCAGGGCGGTGAAACCAGGTACTCCACGCAGTGCATCGAGCGCCGGCCGAGCCGCCAGCCACACCACGTCGGCGGCTCGGCCATCCACGGCCCGCGTAAGGGCGGCGAGCGCCGCCTTCGAATCTCCGAGACACGCCAGGATCTGCCCTTCCAGCAGCGGGGAGACGTAGCGGGTCCGCGCCATCCGGGACAGCTCGGTCAGCCTCTCATGCGCTTCGGGGCGCCGCCCCGCCGCTGCGAGCAAGGCGCCCGTCGCGGCGACCACCTCGGGAGTCGGTCCCGCCAGCTGGCGCGCGCGGTCCAGCGCCTCCAGCCCCTCTTCCGTTCGGCCCAGCAGCCCGTAGGCCTGTCCGAGGAAATAGTAGAGCAGGGGGAAGTTGTCGTCGGTCGTGAGCACTCCACGCCAGATCCGCGCAGCGGCCTCGTACTCTCTCTGAAAGAACGGCACCAGTCCCAGGCTCAAACCGATCACCGGCGAGAGCGGCTCGAGTGCCCGGGCCCGTTCCAGCTCGATCCGGGCCTCGTCCCAGCGTCCCAGCGGAAGCAGCAGGTTGACGGCAAACGCCTGTCGGGCGCTTGCGGCCACCGGGTTGGCGACGATGGCGCGGCGAAAGGAGCTCTCCGCTTCGATCCAGCGCCAGTGATACAGGGCTTGCACGCTGGCCAGGGCGCCATGCGCCTCGGCGAGCCGGGAATTTGAATCCAGAGCCGCCCGCGCGGCGGTCTCGGCCAGCGGCATCACCAGCTCCGGCGGCTTGGCGCCGTAGACGCCGAGCGTGATGTAGGACTCCGCCAGTGCGGCCTGGGCCAGGCCGAAGCCGGGGTCGATTGCGATCGCCTCCCGCAGGTAGTCGACACTCTGCTGCAAGCCACGCTCGGTCCGCGCGTTCCAGCAGTGGCGGCCCCGGAGATAGAGTTCGTAGGCTTTCGGGCTATTGGGGCGCCCCGCTGGACGCTCGGGCGACTGTCCCAGGAAAGTGACCTGGAGCGTGGCGAGAATGGCGGCGGCGATCTCGTCCTGAATCGCGAAGGCATCTCCCATGGGCCGGTCGAACCGCTCCGACCAGAGCTGCAGCCCGTCCTTCACGTCGGAAAGCTGCGCGGTGATGCGCAGGCGCTGGCCGGCCCGGCGCACGCTGCCTTCCAGCGCGAGCTCCACGCCCAGCTTCCGGCCGATGGCGCGAACGTCCTCGACCGTTCCCTTGAACGCAAACGCAGACGTTCTGCCCACCACGCGGAGGCCCGGGAGCGTGCTCAGCGTGTGAATGAGCTCCTCGGTGAGACCATCACCCAGAAACTCTGCATCGGCATCGTCGCTCTGACTCGCGAACGGGAGCACGACGAGGGAACGAGTCTTCGAGGCCAGCGGTGCGGCGGGCGCGGAGCCGGTGGCCACCAGGGCGTCGACAAAGGCCCGGGCGCTGGGAAACCGGTCCAGGGGATCCTTCGCGAGTGCGCGGTTCAGCGCCTCGTCGATTCCCGCGGGCACCATGATTTCGCGGGTCGAGAGCGTGGGAGCCCGCTCCACCGAGAGCCGCGCCATGATCGCCTGGGCCATGCTGCCGCCGAACGGAGGGGATCCGCTCAGCATTTCGAAAACGATGCACGCGAGACTGTATTGGTCGCTCCGGCCGTCGAGAATCGTGTCACCGAAGACCTGTTCGGGACTCATGTAGGTGGGTGTCCCCACGATGATGCCCGTGCCGGTAACCTGCTCCGCGCCGGCACCCGCGCCGCTCATCACCCGGGCGATGCCGAAATCGGCGAGCACCGCATGCTCGGCCAGCAGGAGAATGTTTTCGGGCTTCACATCCCGATGCACCACGCCGCGGCTGTGGGCAAAGTCCAGGGCATCTGCGAGCTGCGCGGTGATTCGGGTTACCTCGGGCAGCGCCAGCCGGCCGACCCGCTCGAGGCGGCCTCGGAGGGTTTCCTCTTCGAGGAAGGGCATGACGTAGTAGAGCAACCCATCGGCTTCGCCGGAGTCGTAGAGCGGAAGGACTG
>JBEPVJ010000223.1:0-4776 GCA_041691095.1 Gemmatimonadales bacterium | reverse complement strand
GCTGGGGGCGCAGCCGCGCCACCGGTTTTCGAGTGAGCTGGTCCAGATCGCCATAGAGTCGAATCATTCCACAGGGTTATTCTTGTTTGAGTCCTCGTGTGACCGTCCGGCCCATCCCGAGGGCTGGTACTTTCGCAGCGACCATGTGCCCTACGCCGAGCGCGGGGTGCCGTCACTGTTCTTCTCGACCAATCTGCACCCCGACTATCACACCCCGCGGGATGAGCCGAAGAGCATCGACTATCCCAAGCTCACCCGGATGACCAAATGGATGTATATGACGGGCTGGATCGTCGGGAACTCCGTGAAGCGTCCGGCCGTCGACTCGGGATTCGTCCTGCGCTAGAGGATCGCTGAAACAGGCCGAGCACGGTGGTCGTCGGGTTACCATCACCTCGACGACAGGATGGAATGCTGCGCCTCCGAATCCTCACCTGCCTCCTCGTTGCGTGCGGGGGCAGTGGAACCACTGACCCGCTGCCGGCTGGCGGCATTCACGTCCTCTTCGTGGGTAACAGCCTCACTTATACCAACGACCTGCCTTCCACTGTCGCCGCCATCGCCACTTCCGCGGGCGACACCGTCCGGGTGGCCAGCGAGGCCGGCGCCGATCTCGCACTGATCGATCACCTGAACGGTGCCACTCGCGCGGTCCAACGAATCCAGGAAGGCGGCTGGCGCTACGTGATACTGCAGCAAGGCCCCACGCCGCCGGGCATCTGCCGGGATTCACTGGTGCTCTGGACCGGGCTGTTCGACGAGAAAATTCGCGCGACGGGTGCGGAGACTGCGGTGTTGATGACCTGGCCAAACTCCAGCGGCAGCCAGGCATTCTTCGATCAGGTGCGCGAGTCGTTCACGCTGGCGGCTGCGTCGGTGGGCGGCCTCTTCCTGCCCGCTGGAGAAGCCTGGCGCTCGGCGTGGCGGGAAGACCCGAGCCTGGCATTGTACGGACCCGATGGATTTCACCCCTCACCAATGGGCACCTACCTGACCGCGCTGGAGATCTACGAGCGGATCACCGGGCGCGATGCTCGGGCGCTTCCGGTCAAGGCGTTCGTCGGGGCCTCGCCGCTCAGCCTTCCATCCTCGACGATTCTCCTGCTGCAGCGGGCCGCGCACGACGCGAACACCCGCTTTCCCGCGCACCCGACCGGCGTGGCCCCAGCCCGGTCGGGCATCCCTCAGCCTGCATCCTGTTGATCGGTATTAGTTCACGCCCTTCACGCGGCCGGCACGGAGCCGCGCCCCTTCGGAGCACGGCTGTCCGGTGTAATTCAGGTCGGTGGCCATGAAGGTCCAGTCCACCGTCGACCCCGGGGCCGGCACCCAGCTGTTGTCCCACGCGCTCACCGCCGAAAAATCCGGGAAGGTAAGCGTCGCGGCGGTGCCCCCGATCCAGCCCAGCGTCGCGCTGATCAAGCCGGTCTTCGCGGTGCCCTGCTGGGTAAAGGTCAGCGACGCACTGGTCGGGTAGTCGGACGGAATCGTTCCCACCCCCTGCAGCCGCTTGTAACCCGCCTGGGCCGGGCTGGTAACGGTGGGGGTCGGCAGGTTGACTCCCATCGTAATGGTCTGGTTCACGAAACTGTGGAACGACTGCAGGATCGACCGCGTCGTCGCGCCGTTGACCTCGGTGAGCGAAACACTGTGGAAATCGTTGGGCTGCTGAGACGCCGCAGGAATTCCGAACAAGGTGCGTGCCGCCGCGGTACTACTGGGGATTGAATAGAGGCTGGCCGCGGTGCAGCTCGCCGCCGCGCCAGTGTAGTAGCCCATGCTCCCCGACATCGCATCACCTGCCTGCAGTCCGGCCACGGTGATGGTTGCGGCCACCGGCGTGATGAGTGGTCCGTTGACGAAATCCAGGGTGCCGGCTGATCCATTGGCGGCCACGTTGAGGCCGCGAAGGATGATGGCGCGGTCGCCGGCTGCCGGAGGGCCGAGGATGGCGGTACGGTATGCCACCAGATCCTGGAGTCCGCTCTGCACTCCATTGAGCGCGACCGGATTGAGGGTGGACGTGGTCGCGAACGCGGTCGCTCCACCCAGCGCCATGAACGCGGCGTCGGACGCGCCGAGGCCGGAGACGGTGACATTCACAGTCTTGAGAACCCGGGGCGGGCAGAATACTACCGGCGTTCCGGCAAGCTCCGCCTGGGTGGTGAGGATCACGCCGACGGTCGAGTTGGCGCCACTCACCGTGGCGAAGGCGTAGCCGCCTTTGCCGCTCGAGATGGTGAAATGATAGACGCTGCCGGTGGGTGTTACCCGGGTCCACGGTCCGTTGCCGTCCTGGAACGCGAGCCAGACCGGACTGATGAACGCCCCGCAGCCGGTGTAGTCCAGCGTGACGCTGGAGCCACCGCTCGGCGCGGTCACCGTCACCTGCACCGTGGTGGTCTGATTCGGCAGTCCGGCGGCGGTGCCAGTGACCGTCATGGTGACCGTCCCGGTTGTCGCGCCCGCCGCCGCCGTCACCGTGAGCGTCGAGCTGTTGGCCGTGGTGCCGGCGGGATTGAACGTGGCGGTGAGCCCGGCGGAAGCGCCGGTTGCCGTGAGCGCGACGCTGCCGGCAAATCCACCGATGCGTGCGATGGCGATGGTGCTGTTGGCGCTGCCCCCCTGAGCTACCGAGATCGCCGCCGGCGTGGGAGCGAGGGTGTAACCCGGCGCCGTGGCCGAGGTGATGGTGAGCCCGAAGCTGGTGCTCGCGCTGGTGACCCCGCTTCCGCTGGCGGTCACCGTCAGCGTGACGGCGCCGGGGGTGGCGGCCGCACCAATGGTGAGGTTGACGGTGGCGGTGGTCACGGCGCCGGAGTTGAGCACGTTGGAGACCGCTGCGGTAACGCCCGCGGGTTGCCCGGTCACCGCGAAGGTTGCCGCGCCGGTGAATCCGCCGGTGCCGGTTGCCGCGACGGCAAAGGAAACCAGGCCGCCTTGCGCGGCTGATCCGCTGGCCGGAGCCAGGGCGATGACGAGGCCCGGTGTCACGCCGGTCGGGCCACCGCCGGAGCTGCAGGAAATGTTGGAAAGAATCCCGGCGAACAGGAGGGAAGGGAACCAGTGGGTCGTACGCATGAGGTATCGTCTTCAGGCTAAATGTGCCGCGTGACCCGGCCCGGATGGTGCGACCCCCGGGCCGGGGGTTCAGCTATGGATGCGCAGACTCGGGCTAGAAACCGTCATTTGGGGCCGTCGCGGCCCCATGTCTACATGCCGGCGCCCTGGCTCGAGGGCGGCACCAGCCCCTTGATGCGCAGGTAGGTGATGATATTTCCGTAGTGCTCGTTGTCGTGGGTGAGATTGCCCGCCAGCACTCCCAGCTTGGTCGTCTTCGTGCCGAACAGCTCGACCTGGCCCATGAACGCCTTGTCGGGCATGGCATATAGTGGATCGCAGTAGGCCAGCGCAGCCTTGATCGCCACGACCAGCGCCGCCTTCTCGGTGGCCTTTTCGAAGTCCTCAGCTTCCTTGGGATTTTTGGCGCCCTGGGCCGCGGAGCACATCAGATAGCTCTCATTGGCCAGATGCCCGATGATTTCCCCAAAGGTTCGCACCGTGCCCACTGGCTTGAACGAGTAGTTCTCCGCGGGCATCTGTTCGGCGGACTGAATCAGAAATCCCCGGACGCTCTGGTAGAGCGGGTTGAGCGTGCTCACCACCTGCGCCGACGCGGTGGCGGGGGTGGCGAACAGGGCCAGCGCAATTCCGAGTCGAGCCTTCATGTGTTTTCTCCACGAGTGCGGGTTGATCGATCGCGAGCTTACGGCCGTCCCTTCGGCCAGATCACGCCCTGATTGGCGGCCGTCACCCGGCCCATTCCTTTGTACACGAATTTCTGGACCCGTTTTCCCTCGTAGGTCTCGGTAGTGTAGATGTTGCCCTTCGAGTCGGTCGCAATGCTGTGGACCGCGAAGAACTGGCCCGGCTGGCGCCCGCCGTCTCCGAAGCTGGTGAGGATCCGCAGCGACTGGCGGTCCATCACGTAAATCTTCTCGTTCTTTCCGTCGGCCAGGAAGATGTACTTCTGCTCCTTGTCCTTCGAGAAGGCAATGTCCCAGACCGAGCCGTCTCCCAGGGTGCGGGGGGCGATCCGCTCCTCTTTCACGAACGAGCCATCCTTCTTGAAGACCTGGATCCGGTCATTGGGCCGGTCGCAGACGTACACCAGCCCGTCGTTACTCGGCTCGGCGCAATGGACCGGGTTACGGAATTGCTGTGCCGCCGGCGCGTCGGGGTTGTAGGGGCCGAGGTTGGTGTCGTCGGGCTTGTGGCCGTAGGCGCCCCAGAAGCGCTTGATCTTGCCGTTGTCCATGTCCAGTACCGCCACCCGCTTGTTGCCGTATCCGTCGGCGACGTAGGCCTCGTTGGCCGCCGGATCGAAGGAGATCTTGGCCACCCGCCCGAAATGCTCGAGGCTGTTGCTGGCAGACGGCTGGTTGGGCAGCCCGAACGCCGCGAGGAACTTGCCGTCATGGGTGAACTTGAGGATCTGCGAGTCGCTCCGGGAAGAATCGCGGCCATTCCCGCCGATCCAGATATTGTCCTTGTTGTCGACGGCGATGCCGTGGTTCGACAGGGGCCAGACGTACTCGCCGGACGGGCCGCCCCACGCCTTGATGAGGTTGCCTTCCGGATCAAACTCGAGAATCGGCGGCGCGGCCCGGCAGCATTCCCCGACCGACGGCTTGGCGTCCGCACCCGATTCGGTCACGTGCTCGAGGGTGGACTCGCCGCGGTGGATGATGAATACATGATCACGGGAGTCGATCC
>JBEPVJ010000222.1:0-4784 GCA_041691095.1 Gemmatimonadales bacterium | reverse complement strand
CTGAAGGACCGTATCGGCCGCGGTGAGCGCGAACGTCTCCTGCATCAAGAGCAGACGATTGACGATGCCGCGGTGCTCGTTGCGCGCGCCCTTGGGCCGGCCCGTCGACCCCGAGGTGTAGATCATGTAGGCGAGGTCGTGCGGGCGGGCAATTGGAGCCGGCGGCTCCGGCGGATGTGCGGCGATGTCGCGCGAATCGGCGTCCAGTGCAATCACCACACCCTGGAAGGGCGGCAGCCGGTCGATCAAGTGCTGCTGGGTGAGCAGGACCGGCGGCGCAGCATCGCCCAGCATGAACGCCAGCCGTTCTGCCGGATACTCCGGATCGAGCGGCACGTACGCGCCACCTGCCTTGAGGATCGCCAGGAGCGCCACCACCATTTCGATCGAGCGCTCGGCGCACACGCCAACCAGGGTGTCGGGCCGTACCCCGAGCCCGCGGAGGTGGTGGGCGAGGCGATTGGCGTTGGCGTGGAGCTCGGCATAGCTCAGCGCGCGATTCTCGAAACGCACCGCCTCCGCCTCCGGCGACCGGGCGGCCTGCGCTTCCAGGAGGGCCGTCAGGGTCAGCTCGGGGTCGTAGGGGCGCTCCGTCGAGTTCCAGTCCTGCAGCACCCGCCGGCGCTCGGCGGCGTCGAGCAGCGGAAGCCGGGAGACCGGGAGCGCCGGACTCCTCGCTGCGGCCATCAGCAGCAGCTCCAGGTGGCCGAGCATTCGGACGGCCGTCGCCTCATCGAACAGCTCGGTGCGATACTGCAGCTGCAGCGCGAGTCCCGCGCCACTGTCCAGTGCGCCGAGGCTCAGGTCGAGCTTGGTCCAGCCTGGGTCGAAGGCCATCGGGGTCAGAGTCAGCTCGCCGAGTCCAACCGATGCCGCATCTTCCCGCTCGTGCTGGAACAGCACCTGGTACACCGCGGGGCGGTCGCTCGCATGTCCCCCCCGCAGCGCGTCCGCTACCCGCTCGAAGGGAACCTGCTGATGCTCCCACGCTTCCAGCACGCTGGTCCGCACCTGGTCGAGGACCGCGTCGAACGACGGGTCGCCCTCGAAGCTGGTGCGGAGAGCGATCGTGTTGGTGAAATACCCGATCAACCCTTCGAGCTCGGGTTCGTCGCGGCCGGCCACGGGGCAGCCCGTCACGATGTCGGTCTGTCCGCTGTAGCGATGGAGCAGTGTCTGCCATGCGGCCAGCAGCGTCATGAACGGCGTGCAGCGGTGGGCCCGTCCCAGCGCGGCCACCGCGGTCTTGAAGTCGGCCGGCATCGCGCGGGTTATGCGCGCGCCGCGGAAGGTTCCGCCGGTGGGGCGAGGTCGGTCGGTCGGCAGCTCGAGCGCGGGAGGTAAGCCTCCCAGCGTCGTGGCCCAATAGGCCACATCCTCCTGGTAGGCCCCGGCCGCGTCGCGATCGCGCTGCCACGCCGCGAAATCCCCGAACTGGATCGGGAGCGCCCCAAGCTCCGGCGCCCGCCCCTCGCGATACGCAGCGTAGAACTCGGAGAGCTCCCGCAGCATGATCCCCTTCGACCAGCCGTCGGTGGCGATGTGGTGGGTCTCCAGCAACAGGACCGCGTCCTCGTCGCCGCGCCGCAGGACTGTAGCGCGAAGCAGCAGATCACGCTGGAGGTCGAAGCGGCGACGTGCCCGGGCCGTGAGAAGATCCTGCACCTCCAAGTCCGGGCCGCCGGCCACGAGCTCCATGACCTCAAGGGGGACCGGCCCTGCAGCTCCCACTCGCTGGATCGGAACTCCGGCTTCCTCGGTGAAGGTGGTGCGCAGGATCTCGTGCCGGGCAACCAGGGCGTCGAGCGCCGCCTGCAGCGCCGCGTGGTCGAGCTGCCCGGCAATCCGGAACGCGCGAGGAACGTTGTAGGCCACCAGCTCGTCCGAGGCACGATCGAGCAGCCAGAGCATTTCCTGCCCGAATGAGAGCGGGGCGGGTGGGGCGCCCGGGCCGCGGCGGCGGGGAGTGTCCGGCCCGGTCATGATTGCGGAGTCCCGGCCTCGGCCATGGCCGACTGGGCTGTTACCGCCGCCGCGAGCTGGCGAATGGTGGGCGCATCGAAGAGGGCTCGAAGGGACAGACGAATCCCCACAGCCTTGCTGATCTTTCCCAGCAGACGGATGGCCAGCAGCGAGTGCCCACCCAGATCGAAGAAGCTTTCGTCCCGCCCGACCCGTTCCCGCTTGAGTACTTCGCACCAGAGGGACGCCAGCTGTGCCTCGAGCGGTGTCTCGGGGTCGAGCGTCGCGGCCTGATCGGCCACCGTGGGCGCATCGAACAGGGCCCGGAGCGAAAGCCGGATGCCGAACGCCTTGCTGATTTTCCCCAGCAGGCGAATCGCCAGCAGCGAGTGGCCGCCGAGCGCGAAGAAGTCCTGTCGCCTGCCGACGACGGGAACCTTGAGCACCTCGGCGAACAGCCCGGCGAGCGTGCGCTCGGCCTCGGTCGCGGGAGCGTCGCCTTCCCCCGAGTCATCAGGATCGGGCGATGTCATGGCAGGCAGCGCCCGGCGGTCGATCTTGCCGTTCGCATTGAGCGGCAGCTGCTCCAGCCGCAGCCAGGACACCGGAACCATGTAATCCGGGAGCCGCGCCCGCACCCACGCCACCAGTGCCGCGTCATCGGGCAGCGTCGGGCCGGCCAGATAACCCGCGAGGGCGAGCGCGCCGTCGCTCCCTGTGATCGGGACGACCGCGGCCTGCCGGATCTCCGGATGCGCCGCGAGTACCGCCTCGATTTCGCCCGGCTCAACCCGATGCCCGCGAATCTTCACCTGGTCGTCGAGACGGCCGAGAAAGTCGAGCTCCCCGGTCTCGCTCCAGCGGACCCGGTCTCCGGTACGGTAGAGCCGGTCATGGTTCTTCCCGAAGCGGTCGGCGATGAACCGCTCTCGGGTAAGATCGTCCCGGCCGAGGTACCCCCGCGCCACTCCGGCGCCGCCGATGAGCAGCTCACCGGGGATTCCCTGCGGGGTCGGCTCGCCCTGGGCATCGAGGACGTAGACCCGGGTATTGGGGAGGGGACGGCCGATCGGCACGGTGCCGGCGCTCGGGGCTCCCGTCAATTCGTGAGTGCAGGCGCCCACCGTCGTCTCGGTCGGTCCATAGTGATTGAGCACTCGGCAACAGCGCGTCTGCAGCAGGGTTTCGGCGAACTCCGTCGGACACGCTTCCCCTCCGAGCACCAGCCAGCGCCGCGGCAGCAGATGCCTGGGGTCTCCGCCGGCCAGCAAAGCTCGGAAATGGTTCGGCGTGATCTTGAGCAGATCAATGGAATGGCCGCTCACATATTCCGCGAAGCGATGTGGATCGGTCGTCACAGGCGCCGGGAGCACGTGGAGCTCGCCGCCGGAGCAGAGTGCGGGAAACACCGCGGTGTGTCCGAGGTCCGCGCCCAGCGTCGAGACCGTGGCAAAGCTCCACCGATCCCGACCGGAGAGGTCGAGTCCGATCCTCCGCGCGAGGGCGCGGGTGTAGTGCACCAGGTTGGCGTGGGTGACCGCCACGCCTTTCGGCACGCCGGTAGATCCAGAGGTAAACAGCACGTACGCGAGAGACTCCGGTGTGGCTCGGGGTGCCGGATTGGCCGCGGGCATCGTCGCGAGCGCCTCGGCGTCACCGTCCAGCCGGAGGAGCGTGGTGCCCGAGGGCAGCAGTGGTGCAAAGCCGGTGCTGGTCACGACGATGCGCGCGGCGCTGTCGGCCAGCTGCTGGGCAATGCGCGCCGGAGGCAGATCCGGCAGCAGCGGCACGTACGCCCCACCGGCCTTCAGCACGCCCAGTAACCCGGCAATCATGGCGGCCGAACGGTCGAGACAGAGACCGACCGTGGTCTCTGATCCCACGCCCTGGCCGATCAGCCAATGGGCGATGCGGTTGGCCTGGGCGTTGAGCTCGCGCCAGGACAAGGTCCCGTCGACGCCGATCACCGCGCACTCCGATGGAATCCGCACCGCGTGCGATTCGAACAGGTCGGTCACGGTCGTCGGACTTCCCAGGTCTTCCGCGGTGGCGTTGCGTCGAACCAGCAGCTCCGTGCGCTCCGCGTCGGTCAGGAGCGGCAGCGAAGCGACTGGTCGGGTCGGATCCGACGTCGCCGCCTCGAGGAGTGTCCGAAGGTGGCCCAGCATCCGCTCGACGCGGCTCCGGTCGAACAGAGCGGTGCGGTATCCAAGCCTGAGGCGCAGTCCTTCGGGTTGCTCGCTGAACAGGAGCGTCAGGTCGAACTTGGTTCCCGCCACCTCCGCCCCGAAGGGCTCGACCGCGGCGCCCTCGAGCTCGAGCGACGACGCCACGGTGTCTTCCATCGTGAGGACGCACTGAAACAGCGGCGCATGGGTGAGCTGCTGTCCCTTCTGGAGCTCGAGGACCAGGGTCTCGAACGGCAGATCCTGATGATCGTAGGCGTCAAGGCAGGTGCCAGTAACCCGCTGCAGCAGCGCACCGAACGAGGGATTGCCCGCAAAGCTGGTCCGCAGGACCAGTGCATTTGCGAAATAGCCGATGAGATCCTGGGTCTCTTCCTCCGCGCGTCCCGCCGTGGGAGACCCGACGATGATGTCGTCCTGTTCGCTGTAACGATGCAGCAGCGTTTGGTACGCCGCCAACAGGACCATGTAGAGGGAGGCTCCCCGCTCCTGACCCAGCCGGCGCATTCCGCGCACCAGCTCGGGCGAGAGGAACGCCTCCTGATAGGACCCTTCGAAGGTGTGTCCCGGTGGACGGGGCCGGTCGGTCGGCAGCTCCAGCACCGGGAGCGGGCCGCCCAGCTGGCTCCGCCAGTA
>JBEPVJ010000221.1:0-4804 GCA_041691095.1 Gemmatimonadales bacterium | reverse complement strand
CGTGGGTGCCGTGGGCGCTGGTGTCGAAGAAGAGGTCCAGTGCGGGAACCCCGCCACTCTCGGAGAAATTGGCGGCGAGGGTCAAGGGTGGCTGCTGGCCCGTCTGATGCCAGCCGAAGATCTCGCGAGCCACGAGATAGTCATGGATCGGACGCTCCCCGAGCAGCGATCCGTTGCCGTCGGTGTCGGCGAAGAGCACCCAGCCATCGCTGGCTCGGGCAACCACTACGACCAGTGTGTCACCGTCGCTGTTGTTGTCATTGACGTCGGACGCAAGCGGCTCACCCAGCGTCCGCTCATACAGGACGCCGGCGTACCACGGTCCCGCCGATGCCAGCGCCCGCACCCGGCCAAACCCTCGCAGGGGCCGCCCGGCGACGATCAGAGTGTCTCCGATGGGCGTGACGGGCCGCAGCGGGATCCGTCCTTCACCCGAAAAATCCCTCAGGTCGACGAGCTTCGGTCGTCCGGTCGTCGTCGAATCGAGCCCGGCCACGCCGGCGTCGATCCCGCTATCCATGATTCCGATCAGTACCCCGCGACCGTCCCACTCCGGATGTTCCGCGAGGAACCCGGGAACCCCGGTGGCCGAGAGGGGCATCCACCCCCGTACCCGAGCGACGGCAGCGGGGGCCACGGGGGCGCGAACCGATGGTGGAGGATTGAGCGTCGGGCGGCGAAGCGTATCGACCGGCTCGGTTTCGACGGCCGGGCGTTGGGGCAGCGGGACCGGGCCGCGCGGCACCGCGGCGCCCGAGCCGGCGCAGGCCGACACGAGGCAGAGGCCAACAATCACCGGGGCGAACCGCCCCGGCTCAGCCGAACGAAACAGCATCGAGTGGCGGAAGCACAAACGGGCCAAGGTGAGGCCCGGCGTAGTGGGAGGTCGTCTTGAGGAGAAAGGCCAGCACCTCGCGGGTTTCGTCGGGAATGATGATGGCGTCGACGTGCCCCCGTGCCGCGGCGTGGCGGGCATCGAGATCCCGGTCGTAGTCAGCCCGCATCTGCTCGATGCCTGCGGCCGTCTCGGCGGACAGCTCGCGCTTCTCGCGTTTGGCCTTTTCGATCTCGGTCCCATGCACGGCCATGATGGCGGACTCTCCCTCCATCACCCCCATGCGGCCGCTGGGCCAGCTGAGGATGAAATCGGGATCGAAGCCCTGCCCCGCCATCGCGTAATAACCCGCACCCGACGCATGGTTCACCGTGAGAACCAGCTTGGGTACCACGGCCGCGGCCATCGCCTCGACAAAGCGGGCCCCCGCCCGAATGATCCCGGAATGCTCCGCGTCGGCGCCGACCATGAACCCGCTGACATCCTGCACAAACAGGAGCGGAATTCGCTCCCGGCTCGCGTTCTCGATGAAATAGGCGGCTTTCTCGGCGCTTTCAGTGTAGACGATCCCGCCGAAATGGGGCCGCTCTCCCGCGCGCGCCTTCATGACGCCGCGCTGATTGGCGATAACCGCCACCGGCCAACCCTCGACCCGGCCATGGCCGCAGAGAATCTCTCCCGCGACGTCGGGCTGGAACTGATCGAGCCGGCCTCCATCGAGAAGGCACGCCAGGACCTGGTGCATGTCGTAGGACATGCGGTGGTCCTGCGGAAGTATCTCATAGAGCTCGGTGCCGGAACGCGCAGGCGGCACCGCCGGAACGACGTGGTGCCGGATGCCGTCCAGCTCGGGCAATCGGCCGATGTACTCGCGCATGGCGACCAGGCAGTCGGCGTCGGTGGCCGCGCGGTAGTGGGCTACGGCGCTGATTTCAGTATGGGTGCGCGCTCCGCCAAGGGTTTCTCCGTCCACGGTTTGACCGGTCGCGCCCTTCACGAGGTTGGGACCGCCCAGCCCCATGAAGCTGGTGCCTTCCACCATGAAGATGATGTCGGAGAGCGCCGGGAGATACGCGCCGCCTGCCACGCAACTCCCCATCACCGCAGCGATCTGGGGCACGTGGAGGTACCGGCGCATCATGACGTTGTAGTAGAACAGCCGCGCCGCGCCGTACTGCCCGGGAAAGACTCCGCCCTGGTAGGGAAGGTTTACTCCAGCGCTATCCACCAGGTAGACGATTGGAATCCGCTGGCGCATCGCAATTTCCTGGGCGCGCAGCATCTTGGGGATTGTCTCGGGCCACCAGGCGCCTGCCTTCACGGTGGCGTCATTGGCGACGACCACGACCTCGCGCCCTGCCACCACTCCCACTCCCGTAATGACCCCCGCGCCGGGTGCCTGACCGTCATAGCGATCGTGCGCGATCAGGAGTCCGATCTCGAGCCATGGGGCGCCGGGATCGAGAAGCGCCGTCACCCGTTCCCTGGGCGAGAGCTTACCCTGCGCGTGCATCTTGGCCACGCGGGCGGCGCCCCCACCTTCTCTCAGCTTGGCCGCAAGGGCGCGATATTCGGCGGTGAGCTCACGCAGCCGGGACGGCTTGGCGCCGCGGGCCTCAGCGCTCAAGGTGCTCGGCCGCCCAGGTAGTGATGTAGTCGATCAGATCCGAGGTTGGCGTGCCGGGGCCGAAGAGCTTACCGACGCCGCGCAGTGCGAGGGCATCGATGTCTTCCCGGGGAATGATTCCCCCTCCGGTGAGCAGGATGTCGTTGCGGCCCTGTTCGTCGAGGAGCGCCCGTACTCGAGGGAAGAGCGTCATGTGGGCGCCGGAGAGAATCGACAGTCCCACCACGTCGACGTCTTCCTGTACCGCCGCGGTGGCGATCATCTCCGGGGTCTGGTGCAGCCCGGTGTAGATCACTTCCATCCCGGCGTCACGCAATGCGGCGGCGACGACCTTGGCGCCACGATCGTGACCGTCAAGACCGGGCTTGGCAACCAAGACGCGGATGGGGCGGGCTTTCGTGCGATTCATGTGACTCCTGAAGCCTCAGCGAAATCTCAAGAGAGCGGCGAGGCCATTGATCGTGTCCGCCGCATCGGGCTCGAAGACCACATCGAGATCTACCCGCTGCCGGAGCGCTTCCTCAATCGCGTCATCAATGAGGTCCGGGGCCGGCACGGCATTCCCCAGGCCCCGGCAATCCTTCGCGTTGAGCGACAAGCGCCCCGTCGCGGCGCAGTGGAATCCGGGCACGCTCGCATCGGCGCGAATGAGCAGAGTCCGAACCTGCCCCTTGAAGAGTGCCTCGAGGGTCGGCGTGATCCCGTTGACGGCCCAGCCGGACCCCTGCCCCAGCAACATCTCTGCCACGAGGTGCCGTTCCAGCTTCCGTTCGTACTCTTCCCGGACGTCCAGGGCCGCCGAGGATACCGAGCCCAGGGAGGCCCCTTTGCGCCCGAGCCGAGCGGCGCCCATGACTTTGCCGGCGATGTAGGGGTGCAGAAACATCCGCAGCGCCTCGGCTTCGTTTCCAGCGGACGCGAGCACGATACCCCGCACCGGTTCCTTGCGGTCCAGCTCAAAGAGTCGGGCCGCCACGAGGTCGAGCACCTGCTCCCGCTCGTGACGGATCCGATTGTGAAAGCCGTGTTCCCCGGCACCCGCCGCACCGCGATCCTTGTGGAAGCGGCCCGATTTGCGGGACTCGGCCTCGACGTCGGCGATTTTCCGGGTTTCGAACGCGGTGACTTCATAGATGGAAGCGCCCGTCTTGTCCATCACCGCGGCAAGCAGGCGTCCCACCTCATCCTCGAGCGCGGCGAGCTCACGGACCAGAGCAGTCCGGTCCACCAGCAGCCGGGAACGATGGACCCGCGGCAGCGGGATGATCTCGAAGAGCCCGAGCGGTTTGCAGACGAACACCGCGAGCCCACGGGAGGCGGGGAGTGCCGCCGGGTCCTGCAGTGCCGCCTGGAGCCGGGTCAGATCGGCCGTCACCTGCTCTGTCTCTGCGCGGCTCAGGCCTTCGGCCGGGAGTGCTTCGAGGACTTCCCTGATCCGGTTCTTGAGCTTGATGAGGTACTTCCCGCGGCTGCGGTCGCGCGGCTCGACCTTGAGGTAACAGGAGGTGATCCAGTGCTTGCCCGCCGGAAGGCGGAGCAGACGCTGAAGCTGCCGGCGGATATCCGTGAGAGACTGAGAAGCCATTCGCGCTCCTAGAAAAACACCGGCTCGCGATAGGCTCCGTAGACGCGCTCGAGCACTTCGCGAATTTCGTACAGGGTGCAATACGCGCGGGCACAATCGAGCATTGCAGGGATCACATTTTGATCGGACACCGCGGCGCTCCTGAGCCCGTCGAGACTCTTCTCCACCAGCGCCGCGTCGCGCGTGGAGCGAAGCTCCGCCATCCGCAGCCGCTGGCTCC
The DNA here is from genome assembly GCA_041691095.1 of Gemmatimonadales bacterium. Taxonomy (GTDB): domain Bacteria; phylum Gemmatimonadota; class Gemmatimonadetes; order Gemmatimonadales; family GWC2-71-9; genus JABFSM01. The sequence goes on along the minus strand of JBEPVJ010000221.1, from coordinate 537 downwards.
GGTCGGCTTCCTCGCCGATGCGAAGAATTTCCGGAGGCGCGGATTCTTCCTCCACGAAATCGTTCACCCCGACGACGACCCTCCGCCCCTGCTCCAGCTCGCCCTGAAAGCGCGCCGCGCTGCGGGCGATCTGGCGCTGGAACCAGCCCGACTCGATCGCCGGCACCACGCCGCCCTGGCCCGCGATTTCGGCGAAGAGCGCCTCCGCCTCCCGCTCCATCTGGTCGGTAAGCGCCTCGACGTAATAGGAGCCGCCAAGCGGGTCTGCGACATTCGGGACACCGGTTTCCGCGGCGAGGATCTGCTGCGTCCGGAGCGCAATGCGGACCGATTCCTCGGTGGGAAGGGCCAGCGTCTCGTCCAGGGCGTTGGTGTGAAGCGATTGGGTCCCGCCCAACACCGCCGCGAGGGCCTGGTAGGCGACCCGCACAATGTTGTTCATCGGCTGCTGGGCCGTCAGTGTGACCCCGGCGGTCTGGCAGTGGAATCGCATCTTCCAGCTCGCCTCATTGGTCGCCCCGTATCGCTCCTTCAGGT
>JBEPVJ010000220.1:0-4806 GCA_041691095.1 Gemmatimonadales bacterium | reverse complement strand
ACTCTCGATGCTGGTCCTCACGGTGCTCGTGGTGGGCGCGGCGCGGCGCATCGCGCGGCCCATCGTGGCGATCGCGGGCACGGCGGACCGGGTGGCTGGCGGAGACTTCAGCGCCGTTGCTCCGGTCGAGACCAGGGACGAGGTCGGGCGCCTGGCGATCGCGTTCAACCAGATGACCGGCCGCCTGAGCCGGCTCTACGAAGACCAGCAGGAGCACTCGGCGGCGCTGGAGCACGGCCGGCGATTGCTCCAGGAGATCATCGACAGCAGCAGCGCAGTTGTGGTGGTAACCGATCTCGAGGGGCGGGTAACGCTGGCCAACCGCCCATTTACCGACCTGATCGGCCGGGAACCCGCGGACGTCATGGGGCAGTCCGCGCTCGACGTCCTCCCGGGTCACGACAAAGACAGACGGGTTGCAGCAATGGCGCAGCTGGTGGCCAGCGGCCAGCCGGTGGTGATGGAGGAGGTGCTCGAGATCAGAGGTTCCCCGCGCACGATGCTGCTCTCCAGGTCGCTGCTGCGGGAACCGAATGGAGCACCCTACGCCGTCTGCACTATCGGCACCGACATCTCCCAGATCAAGCAATCGGAGGAGGAGCGCCGGCTCTTCGCCGAGCAGCTTCAGCACACCCAGAAGCTGGAAAGCCTTGGCGTCCTGGCCGGTGGAATCGCCCACGATTTCAACAACCTGCTGACATCGATCCTGGGACATGCCAATCTGGTGCTCGACGACTTGCCCGCCGGCTCGGCCTCGCGGAAAGACGTCACACAGATCGTTCACGCTTCGCAGCGGGCCGCGGAGATGACCAATCAGATGCTGGCCTACGCGGGGCGCGGAAAGTTCGTGCTGTCGCAGGTGGATCTGAATGCACTGGTGACCCAGATGTCCCAGCTGCTCCAGGTGTCGATCTCGAAGAAGGTGCAGCTCCGGTATGAGATGGCGGACGGGCTTTCCGGCATCGACGGCGACCCGTCACAACTGCAGCAGGTGGTGATGAACCTGATCACCAATGCCGCCGAAGCGATCGGCGACCGGGAAGGCGCCATCACCCTCCAAACCGGCCTGGTGCACCTCGACGCGAGCCGGCAGCCGGCCAGCGCCGGCGCGGAGCCGCTCCCCCAAGGAGACTACGTCCGGCTGGTCGTCGCCGATACCGGGTCGGGTATGGATCCCGCCACGCTGGCAAGAATCTTCGAGCCCTTTTTCACCACCAAGTTCACCGGACGAGGGCTCGGCCTGGCGGCGGTGCAGGGCATCATGCGCAGCCACGGCGGCCGGCTCACGGTGGACAGCGCCCCCGGCGAGGGTACCACCTTCAGCGTTTTTTTCCCGGTCGCGGTCGGCGCGGTGCCCGCGTCCCCGCCGGTCCCGGCGGCTCGCGGGTTGGACCGCACCGGCTCCGGCACCGTGCTCATCGTGGATGACGAAGAGTCCATCCGGAGCTTCGCGCGGCGGGCGTTGGAGCGAGTGGGGTACCGCGTGCTCGACGCCTCCGACGGCGCCCGTGCGATGGGCCTGTTCCGGGACAATCGTGAGGAGATCGGCGCGGTCCTCCTGGACCTCACCATGCCGGTCATGAACGGCCACGAGGTCCTGGAGCACCTTCGCAAGATCGATCCGGCCGTCCGCGTGGTCCTGTCCAGCGGATTCACCGAGCACGACTTGGCCGAATCCGGTATGCGCGGCGACGAGCTCTTCCTGCAGAAGCCCTACCTGCTCCGTGAGTTGCTGGAAACGGTCCGGACGGTGATGCAGCGATAGACACCCGCGTTGAATGGGGACCCCGACACGGCTAGCTTTCAGGGCTTTCCATCTCGGACGCGTTCACGGCGGAGTTGACATGAAGATGCTCGTACTGGGTGCCGGCCTCCAGGGCTGCGCCGCGGCGCACAACCTGCTGCAGGATGATTCAGTCGACCTGGTCACCCTGGCCGACCTGCAGCCCAATCGACTCCCTCCCTTCCTCCAGCCCTATATCGGCAAGCGGCTTCGGGTGATTTCGCTCGATGCCAGCGACTATACCGCCGTCGTAGAGCAGATGAAGGCACACGATGCCGCGCTCTGCGCTCTGCCCTACTACTTCAACGAGCCAATGACCCGCGCCGCCATCGAAGGCGGCTGCCATTTCTGCGATCTGGGCGGCAACACCGAAATCGTGTTCCAGCAGAAGAAGCTGCACGAGGCCGCCAAGGCCGCGGGGGTGTCGGTCATCCCCGACTGCGGCCTGGCGCCGGGCATGGTGAACATCCTGGCCGCCGAGGGAATTCGGCGGGTAGATCGGGCCCGCTCGGTGCGGATCTATGTCGGCGGACTCCCCCAGAAGCCGGAGCCTCCGCTCAACTACCAGATCGTCTACTCGCTCGAGGGCGCGCTGGATTATTACTCCACCCCCTCGTGGGTGCTTCGTGCCGGCAAGGCCATCCAGGTGGACGCGCTCTCGGAGCTCGAACCGCAGGAATTCCCGGCGCCGGTCGGCATGCTCGAGGCCTTCCATACTGGCGGCGGTATCAGCACCATGCCCTTCGCGTTCGAAGGCAAGATCGACAGCATGGAGTACAAGACCCTGCGCTATCCCGGGCACGTGGCCATCATGCATCCAATCCGGGAGCTGGGCCTCATTTCCAACACGCCGATTCCGGTCAAGGGCCACGCGGTGGTCCCGAGAGATCTGTTCATTGCGGCGGTTCAGCCAAAGCTCTACAAGCCCGAAGGCCGGGATCTCGTCGCGCTGCGGATCGTGGTAACGGGAGAGAAGGCCGGCAAGCCCCTGACCATCACCTTCGAGTTGCTGGACTACTACGACCCCGCACTGGGCATCAGCGCCATGATGCGGACCACGGGCTATTCGCTCTCACTCACCGGCCTGATGCAGGCGAACGGGACGGTCACCGCGCGCGGAGTGCACACTCCCGACGAAGCGACGCCGTTCAAGCCCTACGTCGAAGGCTTGAAGCGCTTCGGAGTAGAAATCAGGGAAGTGTGATCGACTTTCCCTCGACCTGGGAGAAGGGCATCAAGTGGCCGGCCTTTCTTCGCGCCGGCATGGAGCACTACGATCTCTGGCGGGGCATTTACGACCGGGTGGTGCTGCCGGGGTGGGCCATCGAAGAATTCATGCGCTCTCCCGCACGGAAGTTCCTGGTCATCGCGGCGGACTGGTGCGGCGACGCGGCCAACACGGTACCGGTCCTGGCGCGGCTCGCCGACCTGATTCCAGGAATGGAGCTGCGGATCCTGGTCCGAGACCAGTTTCCCGCGATCATGGACGCCTATCTCACCAACGGAAGCCGCTCGATTCCGATCGCCATAGCGCTGGACGAGCAGTTCAGTGAGCTGGGGCATTGGGGTCCTCGCCCCGCGGCGCTGCAGGAGTGGGTGCTCGGTCACATGAAGCTGATGCCCAGCCCGCAGCGATATGCCTATGCGCGGAAGTGGTATGCGAAGGACAAAGGAGAGACGACGCTTCGTGAGGTATTGACGGCACTGAGCCACCCGCGCGGATAGGTCACCTCAAAACGCCCATCCATTTCCCATCGTAAATACAAACCCGTCCGGTCCGCCGGCGAAATTCAGAATCAACGGCGCACTCCGCAGGATCCGGATCGCGACGCCCCCGCCCCCGCCCACTCTCCACTGGTCCAGCGTCCACTTGAGCCCGCTGTCTCCGAACGCGCGCCCGCCATCCACGAAACCGATCAGCGTCACTGCGCCGAGGTCACCCAGGTCGAGCAGGTTGTGGCGCACCTCGAGACTGGCGAGGAGTAACCCGCGCCCCGCGAAGCGCCCCGGCCTGAAGCTGCGGTGCGAGTCCGCTCCGCCGAGCACCGTGACGTCGCGCTCCCAGCCCGGCAGCGTATAGCGCGCATCGAGCGGCGCGCCCGCACCCAGGCCCCGTGCGGCGAACCGTCCCGCAATGACCGTTCCCGACCGGGGCGAGACGTAGCCACGCAGATGCAGGTACCCGCCGCCATAGCCGCCATCGGTGAACGCGGTCGAGCCGGATGGACCGGACTGTGGCGCCACCGGCGGATAGAACCGGGTCTCGTATCGCCCGGTGCCACCGTACAGCCCTGCCTCGAGGAACGCGCCGTTACCGGGGATGAATTCGTTGTCCCGGGTATCCAGCACCAGCGTAACCCGCCCGACAAGATCATTTCCGGACAGCGGCCGCCCCAGGTAGTCACTGTCGAAGAGCGAGCCGTCCTCCGCGGAGGAATACACGAAGTGGGTGAGCGACGTGCCCACGGCCACCGCGAGCGGCCCGGCGATCCGGTGGGTGACTTCGCCGCGGGCGAAATACCGGGTCCGTCGCACCCGGAAGAACCTCGAGCTGACCCCGGCCGGTATGACGTCCTGGGCTCCCTGGGGGCCGAATCCGTAAAATCCGAACGCCGCCTCCCGGCCCGCGCCTGCATCGGCGGCAAACCGCCAGCCCTTCACCAGCAACGGCGCCCGGAACTTCACGCTGACGAACCGGCTGTTGTTGGTGCTCCATCCTGCCTCGGCCGAAAAAATTCCGTCGTACGGCACCCGTACCCCATACTCGGCTTGTCGTCCGAGCTGGTAGTGTCCCACCAGCATCAGGCCGGTGGAGGGATTGCCGATGAGGTAGGGGAAATAACTGGCGCGCCACGGGACCGCGTCCTGCGCGGCGAGGGGCGCGGCGAACAGCAGCAGGACGAACGCGACGTAGCGCTGCACTCCGTTACCGGGGCTGATAGAGATGAGCGCCGTCCAGCAGACGGGCGCCGCCCGCCTCATCGCCCGCGGGGCCACGCGGCCGGGTTTCCTCGGTCTGCCCC
>JBEPVJ010000219.1:0-4815 GCA_041691095.1 Gemmatimonadales bacterium | reverse complement strand
GTACCGCGTGGATGTGAATGGAGATGGCACCAGTGACTTCGGATTCGCCAAGCCGGATTTCAATACCAAGTCGTTCAACGCAAACGTCGTCTTCCGCTGGGAATATCGACCCGGATCTGCTCTCTATCTGGTCTGGACCCAGCGGCGGGAGGGCGCGACCGGCGACGGCGCCTTCCGGTTGGGCCGGGACTTCAACCGGCTGTTCGATGCGGCGGCGACGAACGTGCTGCTGGTGAAGGCGAGCTATCGCCTGGCGTGGTAGCCAAGGCACAGGGGGAGATCGACGAGGGGAAGCCACCGGAACGGCGGCTTGTCGCGGGGCCGATTGAGGAGGCCGATCTGCGCGCCGTGCAGCTCCTGCGCGTCGTTGGACGCCGATGAACTCCAGGGTTGACACCCGGACTCCGACGCACGACTCGTCAGGCAGTCCGGGCATCTCACGTGTCACTCACCGAAGAAAGACCACAACTTCACCCTGAGCGCATTGCGTCCCTGGTCACCGCGCTCGTGGCAATCTCACTGCTCCGCTACCACGCTGGTCGTGAATCCACCGCCCGAGATCCGCTGCAGGGTAACCGCGCGCACCTCGCCGGCCCCGATAGCAATCGTGCCCGTGGAGGCCACTACCGTTTTGGTGCCGGAGGTGGTGAACCGCACGACCCAGCTTCCCACATCGAAATAGAGCAGCGAGCTGTAGGTGGAGTACCGCGCGTCCAGCACGAAGGCCGGACTGACAGTGCCCAGGTCGGCGCCTGGGGCGGTGACATACACGTCCAGCGGCACCGGTGCCGGCGCATGGGATGAGTCGACCGAGACCTCCGCCCCGATATTGATGATCCGGATGTTGGCTCGATCGGACTTGGCCAGCCCGGTGTCCACCGTCGTCATCGAGGGTGTGAGGGCGAGCGAGGCCAGCGTTCCGCTCACGACCAGTGTGTACTTGGCGTTCGGCGTGATCTCGATCGAGCGCGACACCAGATTCACGGTTTGGCCCGAGCGCCGGATCGCCAGCGTCTGGGTACCTCCCGGCATGCTGGCCAGGGCCGAAGACTGCTCGAAGGTCACGGCGGTGGCGACCACTTTCCCTCCGACCACCAGATCCAGTGCCGGCGTTCCCGGCGCGGCGTTCAGCATCCTGACCTGGGCGGTGCCCTGGTTTCCATTTCCGTTGTTGAGGTCGGTCGGGGTGCTGCAGGCTGCCAGGGTCAGGCCGGCACCGAGGGCGGCCAGAATTCCGAAATTCCGCATTGTTGCCTCCACGACGGGTGATTGCTCTTCAGTGACACGCGCGCGGTGCCACGCTCGTAAAGGAAAGACCCACCCAGCAGCAGTTTCGTCACTTCACTACAAGGTGTGACCAATCGCCGTTTCCGGGGGTCTGTACCTGATGGAGCACAACATCGCGGCTCTGGTAGCCAAGGCCCAGAGCGGCGATTTGAACGCATTTGCCGCGCTGATGGCGCAGTTTCGGTCTCCGTTTGGGCGGTACGCTTCGGAGATGCTGGGGAGCCGCGAGGAAGGTGAGGAGGTCCTGCAGGACACCTTCCTCCGCGCCTACCGTGGGCTGGCGAGCTGCCGCGAGCCCGAACGGTTCGGTGCGTGGGCGTTCCGAATCCTGGTGAATCGCTGCCGGAGCAGCCGGCGGCAGCTGTTGCGCCGGGACCGGTTTCGGGTCGATGACCACGATGCGTTGGAGTCCTTGTCGGTGCCTCGCCCCGAGGAAGACCGTGAGCTCAAGGAAGCGATCGACAAGGCGCTGGCGCTCCTCCCTTCGCCCCAGCGCGAGGCCTTCCTCCTCAAGCACGTCGAGGGCTTTTCATACGAGGAGATCGCCGAGGTGACCGGCGCGCGGATCCCGGCGCTCAAGATGCGGGTATCGAGAGCCTGCGAGGCGCTGCGCGTCTCGCTGCAAGGAGAGCTGCATGAGTGAGCCGAACGAAGCCGAGCCGGCACCGGTTGTGCGCCGGGCCATCGAGCTCCTCCGTTCCAGCACCGACCTCGACGCGAGCGTCGAGCGCCGGGTGCTGGCGCAATTGCGCGATGGGCCTCCGCCGGCAGATGCGCTCCGTCGCCGCGGTTGGGGGCGTCTGGCCACCATCACCGGCCTGGCGCTGGTCGCGACCCTCGCGGCCGTGGTGGTCACCCGGCTCAGACCTAACCCGGTGCCGCCGGGCCGCCGCGAGATCCGCTTCACCATCAGCGCGGAGACGGCATCGCGGGTGACCCTGGTCGGAGACTTCAACGACTGGAATCCCGCCGAGACGCCGCTCCGCCGGATGCCCTCCACCGGCGAGTGGAGCGTCACGCTGCCGCTTCTCCCCGGCAGCTACCGATTCAGCTTTCTGCTCGACGGCCGGACCTGGCAGAGCGATCCGGAGCGGCCCACCGCACCCGATCCGGATTTTGGCACCCCTACGTCGGTGGTTAACGTAGAGCATTCGGCCTTATGAAATCTTTCCGCCTGTTCCTGGTCCTCTCATCGCTGATCGCGGCGCCGCTGGCGGCCCAGGACCAGCGGCTCGAGGCCCGCCTGGCGCCGGAGACGGCGCGTGAGGTCTTGCTCCTGCTGGACTCGGCGCGGATTGCCTCGCTTCCGACAGAGCCGCTGGTGCAGAAGGCGCTGGAGGGCCAGAGCAAGAACGCTCCGCCCGACCGTATCATCGGCGCGGTGCGCCAGCTGCTCGGCGGGCTTCGTGACGCGCGCCTGGCGCTCGGCGAGGTTGCCTCGGGGCCGGAGCTCATCGCCGGCGCCAACGCGCTGCGGGCCGGCGCGTCCCCAGCCGCCGTGAGCGCGCTCCGCCGCCAGCGCGGGCGCGAGGTGACGGTGCCGCTGAGCGTGCTGACCGACCTGGTGGCCCGAGGCGTCAGCGCCGCCGCGGCGAGCCACGCCGTCACCGCGATGGTGGGAGAGGGGCACGCCGACCGGGACTTTCTCCTGCTGCGGACCCAGGTGGAACAGGATATCCGCACCGGCGTGGCGCCGGGCAGCGCCCTGGACCGGCGGCTCTCGGGTCTTCCCGCGTCCGCGCCGCCCCGCCAGCCATGAGCCGGGCCCTCCGAGTGGCACTGGCCGGACTGCTCGCTGGCGCTCCCGCGGTGGCGCAGGGCCGCTTTCTGCTCGACGTGAGCGGCGGAAGCACCCGGCACCAGTTTACCCAGGAGGGCACCACCTTCTCCCTGGCCCCACGGTTTCTCTGGCGCTCGCCGTCGGTCCGCTTCGACCTGGGCGCCACCTACACCCGGGGCGCCTCGTTCCGCTGGAACGCCGAAGGCGGCCTCGATGGTGCCGTCTCCAAGAAGCTTGGCGGTGGCTTCTCCACCGAGCTAGGCGCCAGCGGGTGGTGGACGGCGCATCCAACCGGGAGGGGGACCGGGCAGGTGATGGTAACGCCCGCGCTCCGGCTGAGCCGGCGCAACGTGGAGCTAGCGGTGGAAGCCGGAGCAGGACATGCGTCAACCATCGCCGCCGGCCGATGGTTCGGACTTATGGGACTACGAGGCCGCTGGTACTTGGGCCCGATTGACCTGCAGGGACAGGTCCGGAGGACCCAGTTCACCGAGCAGACGGTAGGCTGGGGCAATTTTTGGGGACCATTCGACCCTCGCGCCGACACCCTCGGCGGTGCCACCGCCGACACCCTCGGCACGCTCCGGCAATACAGCGATCTCGGGCTGACGCTTGGCTGGACCGTAGCGCGAACCCGGTTCGCCTTCGGGGTCGAGCAGCGGGTAGGCGTTCACGACTTCCACGCCACCGCGTGGCACGCGGAAGCAACTCGCGCGCTCGGCGCGGAGATGGCGCTGTTCGGCTCGGCGGGCCGCACCCTCTCGGCGCTCACGGCGGGGCTGCCGGCCCGGCGCTACATGGCCCTGGGAGTCAGGTGGGCACCGGGCGGTCACAGAACCGCCGGACTTTCTCCCGCGGACGAGGCCGACGGCCGCAGCATCCGGATCGTGCGCGATGCCGGGAGCGAATCCGCCGGCGTGCTCCTGAAGGGCGCCGGTGCCGTCTCGGTAGAAGTGAAGGGAGACTTCAACAATTGGGAGCCGCTGGCCCTCTCGGACGCGGGCTCGGGATGGTGGCGCCTGCCGCTGAAACTCGCGCCCGGGCTCTACCGACTGAATATCCGGTACGATGGCGGGCGATGGGAAACACCGGCGGGGTTGCCGAGCGAGGAGGACGAATTCAACGGGAGGGTCGCGGTCCTCCTGATCGTGCCGTAACGCCGAGCGGCGTCACGAGCCCGTGGTTGTCTCGGGGCTGAATATCAGGCTGCAGCAGGTCACTCCTCCTTCGGCTTTCGCCAGCTCCGAGGCCGGCACCGTCCGCACCGAGAACCCCGCCGCAATGAGCCGCGCCCGGGTCCGCGAAAACTCGGCGGGATGGATGATGGTCCCGCCCAGCACCAGCGCGTTACCAGCGAACGGCTCCGCCGGATCGACGTCCAGGAACCGGAATCCCTTGAAGGTCGAATCGGAGACCCATTCCCGGTTGATCAGCAGCGTGCCCGGCTCGAGCCAGCTCACCGCCGACTTGAGGTGCAGGCAGCCGTGGACCGGCACGGCACGGACCTCATAACCCGCCGATTGCACGATGTCCCGGAGCTGCTGGATCCCCGCCGCATTGGTGCGAAGCGTCTCTCCCACGTAGAGCACCTTGCCCGCCTGCATCACGTCGCCGCCATCGAGCGTCCCGGGGTCCTCGATCCGGTGGATCAGCCGAAACTCTCCCAGAGCCTCCGCCACCGGCGGAATTTCAGCGCGGCGCGACTCGGCGCCCGGCCGGGTGATTACCGCCAGCTCGTCCAGCACCAC
>JBEPVJ010000218.1:0-4841 GCA_041691095.1 Gemmatimonadales bacterium | reverse complement strand
GATTCGGAGCAAGCTGTGCTCATTTGTCTGGGCGATCAGCCGATGCTCCGGGTCGACGTCATCAAGGTCATGATCGAGACGTGGGCACGGGGCGGTGTCATGGCGGTGCGGCCTTCCTACCGCGACGCCCCCGACCAGCCCGGTCATCCCCTCCTGGTGGACCGCAGCCTCTGGCACCTGGCCGACGAGATGCGGGGCGATTCCGGATTCGCTCCGGTCCTGGACCGGCACCGGGTGAACGTCCGCACCATCCCGGTTGCCGGTGCCAACCCCGACGTAGACACGCTCGACGACCTGAAGCTGTTGGCCTGATGCGCGGACTCCTGGAGGAGTACCAGCTTCTGGTCGCGTCCGGACCGGTGGGTCGCGCCGTGGTAACCCGGGTATGGGGCTCGGCACCCCGCGCGGAAGGGGCCTGCCTCCTGGCATCCCTCGATGGGCGGATGGCGGGCTCGGTCTCGGGTGGTTGCGTCGAGACAGCCGCCGCCGAGGAGATTCGAGCGGTAATGGCGAGCGGCATCGCGAAGAAGGCGGGTTGGGGAGTGTCGCACGAGCGGGCCTGGGAGATGGGCCTGTCCTGCGGGGGAACCATCGAAGTGTTCGTGGAGCCGGCCGTTCGTCCCGAGCTCATCGAGGCGGCGCGAAGCCCCGGCAACGCGGTGCTCGCCACGGTCATCGCCGGCCCTGGTCCGATCGGGGCCGCCGTCCTGGTCGAGCCGGGCGGACGCTCCCGCACCCTCGGCCAGATACCCGAAGTCACCGCCCAACGCATCGGCGGCGCGGCCACGGCTGCGCTCACCCGGCTGCAAAGCAGCGTCGAGACGATCCCCACCGACGACGGTGAGCTCGAACTCTTTCTCGAAGTCTTTCCCCGCCGCCCTGCGCTGCTCATCTTCGGCGGCGTCCACATCGCGATGGCCCTGGCCCGGCTGGCGGGCCCGCTCGGATACCGCACCGTGGTGGCCGACGGTCGCGAGGGATTCCTGACCCGGGAGCGCTTCCCCGACGCGGAACTGATGCTCGGCTGGCCGGATGACGTATTCGCGCGGATGGGCGTCGACTCCAACACCTCGGTGTGCATCCTGACCCACGACCCCAAGTTCGACGAGCCGGCACTGGAGCTCGCCCTGCGGTCCGGCGCGTGTTACGTGGGTGCGATCGGATCGCGCCGAACCCAGGCCGATCGGCGCGAGCGGCTCCGCGGGCTGGGCTTTGCCGAAGCGGATATCGCCCGGCTGCGCGGCCCCATCGGGCTCGACCTCGGGGGGCGCGCTCCCGAGGAGATCGCCCTGTCGATCATGGCCGAAATTACCGCCACCCGGTACGGCCGCCCGATCGTCAAAGGGGCGTGAGCCCCTCCCCGCGGCGCGGCGCTACCCCTGCCGCTCGTCGTAGCTGGGTCCGTACGATCCGGGAATGGCGATGTTGTTGAGGCGGAGATAGACACCGAGCTGAGCCCGGTGGTGCACCAGGTGGTTCATCATGAAGCTTCGAAGCACCGCGATGCGGGGCAAGCTAAGCAGGGTATTGCCGCCGGATTTGAGGGTCCAGATCTCCATTAGGTCGGCGTCCGACGCCTTCATCAGCGCGGCGCGCGTCGCGACGACCGTCTCATCGAATTTCTTGAGCGTCTCGGCTCGCGTGGTGAAGACACCGGGAACCCAGGCGGGCTTGCCGACCGGCGCAAAGTCGAGCTCGGTATCCTCCAGCGTCGTCTTGCCCCAGCCCGGCAGCTCGGCCACATGGCCCGCGAGCCGGCCCAGCGTCATGGATTTGTCGTGGGGCTTCCAGTCATTCCGGCCCTCGGGGACGACCTCCAGCATCTTGCGCGTGGTGGCCATCTCGAGATCAAATTCGGGGAGGAGGCTCTGGGCGATGCTCATGGAACCCTCTGAGGCAAAGGCGTTGGGGTTGAGGAACCGTCCCTTCAACCTACTGCGGTAAGCCGCCTGACGGCTTTGATGAGCCGCCGCTGGGCCGCCGGATTCCGTACCGCCACGAAAATCGTGTCATCCCCCGAAATATTCCCCAGCATGTCGGCCCAGGCCAGCCGGTCCAGCGCCGCGCCGACCCGATTGGCCTCTCCCGGCGGTGTGTGCAGCACGATGAGCGCGTCTCCGGCGGCCTCGATGGTCAGGACGCCTTCGGTAATCCGCTGCTCGTCCGGATCGTGGCGGGGCCGTTGCGCCACCGCGGGACGCTGGTAGGCGCCTTCGACCTTGACCAGGTGCAGCGATGCGATGTCGCGGCTGACCGACGACTGGGTAACCTCCCACCCTTCCCGCGCCAGCGCCTCGGAGAGCTGCTCCTGGGTATGGATGGCATGGGTGGAAATGAGCTCCAGGATCTTGAGATGACGCTGCCGGCGGTCTCCGGTCATCGGGCCCGCGGCCCGCGGAGCCGGTCCATCGCCGAGTGGAACTTCCGCCGCTCCGAATCACTCCAGAGGCGGGCCCGGTCGAAGCGGCGCCAGGCCTTGTGCAGCTCCAGACGCCCCAGCCCACCGGTGGACCGCCGCCGCGCGACGATACGAGACGCCGCCGGGGCGGCGAAGCGTTCGCCGCGCTTCAGCGCGGCCGCCACCTCGCGATAGGCCTTGCGGAACGGAGTGCCCGATTCGACCCGCCGCATCACCTCGTCGGTGGAAAGCGTCCCCCCCGCGAGGGCCTCGAGCCCGCGGGTGCGATTCACCTCGAGCTGGGGGATCGTCGCGGCGAGCACCCCCAGCATCTGCTCGGTCGACGCGATGCCCCGGAAGAGCGGCTCCTTCAGCAGCTGGAAGTCCCGGTGATATCCGCTGCCGAGTTTCCCGCGCAGGGCCAGCAGCGTGAGCAGATCCCCCTCGAGGGCCGCGACTCGTCCCCGGGTCAGCTCGAAGAGATCGGGGTTCCGCTTGTGGGGCATGATGCTCGAGCCGGTGACCAGCCGGACGGGAAGCGCCAGCAGGCCGTACTCCTCTCCGCTCAGGACAATCACGTCGGTGGAGAGGCGCGAGAGCTCGTGGCCGAGCTGGACGCACCAGAACAAGGCGTCGGCCTCGAGCTTTCCGCGGCCGTTCTGTACCGCCGCGACGTTGTGCTCGACGCCCCCGAAGCCGAGCGCGCGCGCCGTGGCCTCCCGGTCGAGGGGAAGGGGTACTCCATAACCCGCGGCGCTTCCCAGCGGCGAGCGGTCCACCCTGGACCACAGGCTCGGCAGCGCCTCCACCGTGTCCAGCAGCCCCTCGGCCAGGGCCGCGGCCCACAGCCCTGCCGATGACGGCATCGCGCGGCGGGTGTGGGTATAGCCCGGCCAGAGCGCATCGCGATTGCGCTCGGCGAAGAGCAGCAGCGCCGCGACCGTCGCGAGGGCGGAGACCTGGAGCGCCAGCAGGCTGTCCTTGAGATAGAGCCTGATATCGGCGGCGATCTGGTCGTTGCGGGACCGGCCGGTATGCACCCGCTCTCCCGCGGCGCCGAGTCGTCGGGTAAGCCAGAGCTCCACCGCCGAATGCGCATCCTCGTGCTCGGGTCCGATGGCCAGCCGTCCGGCCTGGACCGCACGGAATGCCGCACGGAGGCCGGCCCGGAGCTTTCGATGGTCGGCGCCGGTCAGGAGGCCTGAAGCCCGGAGTCCTTCCACATGGCCCAGGCTGCCCAGGACATCCCAGGGGAGCAGGTGACTGTCGGTCTCCCGGTCATTGCCGATGGTGTAGTCGAGCATTTCATGGTCGAGCGCGCGCGCGCCACTCCACAGCGTTGCCGACCGTCCCTGCAGCGGGCCCCAGCGTCGTTTCACGACAGGTACTCCTTCGCCAGCCCGGCATAAAACGCCCGCGCCGCGATCACCTCGGGGAGGTCAACGTACTCGTCCGCCGTGTGGGATCGCCGGCTGGTGCCTGGACCGCACTTGATGGTGTCGATATTCCTCACGAAGACCCAGTCGGAGCAGGTGGGACTGCCGAAGGTGGTCAGCGACGGCCTGACCCGCTGGGCCAGGCCCAACAGGCGGGACGCCGGTGGTGTCTCGCAGGGCACCAGCCGGTCGGAGGTGATCACCACCTCGCACTCCAGCCGCTCCGTGAGGGCGCGCGCCAGCTCCTCGTGGGGCCAGGCGGGAGTGCTCCGGATATCGAGCACCGCCTTGGCGGCGGGCGGCGTCACGTTCCGGCTCACGCCGGCGGTCAGCATCGTGGGCGTCACGGTGGTGGCGCCGAGGATGGGGTGGATCCGCTCGCCCACGATCCCATCGAGCCTGGCCAGGTCCCGCGCGAGCGCCACGATCGAGTTGGTGAAGGGGCCGTCGTCGCCGGCATAACCCGCGTGCCGCTGGTCTCCCTGGGCCACCAGGTCCGCCATCATGAGGCCCCGCTGCGCCACCGCGGCGTTGAGGTTGGTCGGCTCGCCCACGACGGCGGCGTCGATCGGGCCGCGGCGGGATACCGCCGTGCCCATGGTGGTGTTGCGGGTCTCCTCGCCGTACCCCATGATCACCAGCAGGCGGCCCCGCCCGATTCCACCGAGCAGGTCGGCGGCCGCGAGGGTCATCGCGGCCACCGACGCCTTCGCGTCGCCCGACCCGCGGCCGTAGAGCCGGTCGCCCTCGACCGTGGGCGTGAAAGGGTCGCGGGTCCAGCCTTCGCCGGGCGGTACCACATCAAGGTGGGAGATGAACGCGAGGGTCGGACCGGGCCGCCCGCTGTCCAGCGTCAGCGTGACCGAGGCGTCGTCGCGCACGGCGACCAACCCCGCCCGGCGGGCGGACTCCTCCAGGAAGCGCGCGATAGCGTCCTCGGCTCCGCTCACCGAGGGGAGCGCGACCAGCGCGCTAAGAAGCTCGATCTCCGTCGGCAAGATCCACCC
>JBEPVJ010000217.1:0-4847 GCA_041691095.1 Gemmatimonadales bacterium | reverse complement strand
CGATGACGCCGGCCGCGAGCGGTTGATACAGCTTGCCGCCGCTGCCCCAGCCGAACACCAGGGGGAGCACGCCGGTCACCGTGGTAATCGAGGTCATCGCGATGGCGCGCAGACGCTGGCGCCCGCCCATGAGGATCGCCTCCTCGATGCCGTAGCCCTCTTCCCGGAATCGCCGGATCGCATCGAGCTTGACCACCGCCTCGTTGTCCGCCATGCCGATCATCACCACGATGCCGATCAGCGATACCGCGTTGAGGCTCTGCCCGGTCATCCAGAGGAAGAGAATGCCTCCCACCGCGGCGAGCGGCACGGTCAGCATTACCAGCAGCGGAATGGTGAACGAAGCGAATTCTCCCGCCAGCACCAGGAACACCAGGGCCACCGAGAGAATCGCCACCATGCCGAGCTCGCCGGTGGTGCGCTTCTGCTCGGCATCGGCGCCGGCGATCTGCCAGGAGACGCCGGCCGGCGGCTTAAGGCCCGCCAGCGCGGTGGTGACGTCGTTGGTGGCCCGTGCGGTGCCGCCCCGTTCGACCACTGCCTCGACCACGCTGACCGGACGCTGGTTGATGCGCACCACCTCGACCGGCGCCCGAATCTCCCGCACCGAGACCAGCTGGCCCACCGGAATCCCCCGGACCTGAGTCAGCAGGGCGGTGGCCAGGTCCTCGTTCGAATTTCCCGCCAGTCGGACCGTGATCGGGGTGCGACGGTCGGTCTCGCGGTACTCGCCCGACTCGACTCCACCTAACCCGCCCGCCAGCGCGTTCGCCACCGCCTCCACCGTGAGGCCAAACTCGGCGATACGCTGCCGCTCCAGCGTCACCTCCACCGTGGGCTGGGTGCTGCTGAAGGCGTCCCGCACATCGGCGAGCGTCTTCAGCGGCACGATGAGCCGGCGCACCGAATCGGCCCAGCGGGTGGCCTCGTCGAGCTTCGGCGCGGTGACTTCGATGCGCACCAGCCGGCCCTCGCGGCCGATCAGACTGCCGAATTCCGACTGGCCGGCCAGGTCGATGGCCAGCGATCCTTTGGCCAGGTCAGGCACCGCGGCTCGCAGCCGATCGGCAAAGTGCTGCGCGTCCTGCCCGTCCGGCACCGGCAGAATCAGCTGGGCCGTGGCGCTGGTGCCCGGGTCTGCGCCGGCCAGGACCTCCTCGTCGGTGGCGAGGCCGATCCGGCTGTAGATGCCTTTGCTCCCCATCGCCTTGGCGGCGTCCTCGAGCCGTGCGGTCTGCCGCGCGGTCTCCTCGATGGCGGTGCCCTGCGGAAGCGACAGCTGCGCCACCGCGGTGCCTTCATCCACCTGTGGGAGAATTTCCCGGGGCAGCCGCATCGTGACGAACACCGTCACCACCATCAGCGCCACCGAGATCAGGACGATCGTGCCGGGACGCTTGAGGCTCCACTTGACCCCTTCCTCGTACCATTCGGCGAGGTGGTTTCCCCACCGGGTCAGACGAGTGCTGGCGGGAGGCGAGACGTGAGAGGGAAGCGAGGCTCCGCCCTTGCCGGGCTTCCGGCCTCTCCATTTCACCATCATCACCGGCATCAGCGTCAGCGCCAGGATCAGCGAGGTGGTGAGCGTCACCACCACCGAGAGCGAGAGATCGCGGAACAGCGCCGCCGCCAGGCCCCGCACGAAGACGATCGGCCCGAAGACCAGGAGGGTGGTGAGCGTTCCGGCGATCAGCGGTCCCGACACTTCTTCGGTCGCCCGGGTCGCCGCCTCCATGTCGCTCATGCCCTGCTCTTTGTAC
Source organism: Gemmatimonadales bacterium (assembly GCA_041691095.1). GTDB lineage: Bacteria > Gemmatimonadota > Gemmatimonadetes > Gemmatimonadales > GWC2-71-9 > JABFSM01. The sequence goes on along the minus strand of JBEPVJ010000217.1, from coordinate 3,087 downwards.
CGCCCCGCCGCCTCCGCCACCACGATCGCATTGTCCACCAGCAGGCCGATGCCCAGCGCCAGCCCGCCCAGCGAGAGAATATTGATGGTGACATTCATGACCTGCAGCAGGGTCAGCGCGGTGAGCACCGAGAGCGGAATGATCAGCGCGATCGCGATCGAGCCGCGCCAGTCGCGGAGGAACACCACGATGACCAGCAGCGAGAGCAGCCCACCGATCACGATTTCCTGCCAGAGATTGCCCAGCGCGTCCGAGACGAACTGTGCCTGCGCCGCCACCACCTTGATCTTGACCTTGGGAAATTCCTTGGTGAGGACATCGATGGTGTTGTAGATCGTGTTGGTGACCGACACGGTGTTGGCGCCAGCGTCCTTGTACACCACCAAGCCGACCGCCGCGGCGCCGTCCAGCCGGGTCATCGTCTTGGGGTCGGCACTGCCCAGCGCGACGGTGGCGATGTCCGCGAGTGTAATGCCACTCCTCGGCGGCCCCACCGGCGTGTTGGCGACCTCGTCCACACCCTGGAATTCGGTCAATGCCCGCAGCGCGAACCGGAACTGTCCCCGCCGAACCGTGCCGCCGGGAGCGCCGATGTTGGCCTCGCGCACCGCGCGCGCCACGTCGTCCGGCGTCACGCCGAGCGCGCGCGCCTTCTCCGGATCGACCTCGATGCGGATGTCGTCCTTCGGATCGCCCACGACCGCGACGCTGGCCACCCCCGCCAGCTGCTCCAGCCGCCGGGCGTGCACGTCGGAGGCGGTCCGCGCGATCGAGCGGAGGTCGCCGGGGCCGGTGAGGCCCAACACCGCGATGGGCCGCTCGCCCGGATCGCTGGTGAGCAGGGTAGGGCGGTCGGCCCGGTCCGGCAGCTGCGCCCGCGCATTGTCGAGCCGCTCCCGCACCTGGAGCACCGTGGTGGCCATGTTGGTGCCCCAGCCGAACCGCAGCGTGGTCACCGCCTCTCCGTTGCGACTGACCGAGCGGAGGTCCACCAGTCCCGGCGTCGCTGCCACCGCTTCTTCGATCGGCTCCGCGATGAACCGACTCACCTCGGTGGCGGCGGCCCCGGGATACGCGGTGCGGATGGTGAGCACCGGCAGCGACACATCGGGGAGCAGGGACACCGGCAGGCGGCCCAGCGATACCACGCCCAGCAGGACGAAGCCCATGGTGACGGCGACAGTGGTGACCGGCCGCTTGAGCGCCGCAGAGGCAAGCGACATCAGGGCTTGGCGATCTCGGACTTGGTCGTCACCCGGACCGGCGCATCGTGGGTGAGCGTCAGGTGTCCTTCGATCAGGACGATGTCCCCGGCCTTGAGCGGCATCTGACCGGTGGTACTGTCGGGCAGGACCTCGGTTTCGAGGCCGTTGGTCCGGCCCGGGAAGATGTAAACCCACTGGGCCCGGCCGTCTTTCACTACGAATACCAGCGGCCGCCCGTCGCGCTCGATGACCGCGCGTGCCGGCACGACGATGCGGTCGGGCAGCCGGGTCGCCTCGATGCGCACGTCCACATACATCCCGGGCCGGAGCACGCCACCACCGCCGGCCCGGATCACCGCGCGCCCCGCCCGGGTGGCGCTGTCGACGATGGGAAGAATCGCCGCGATGACGCCGGTCACCGGATGGTCCGGCGCCGCCGCCGCGGTGACCACCGCCTGGCCCCCGACCCTGATCAATGGAAGGTCGTGCTCCAGCACTGCCGCCTCGATCCGCAGGTGGTCGATGTCCACCACCTTGCCGATCTCCTGGCCGGCGGTGAGCCGCTCGCCCACCGCCACTTTGATATCGTCCATCACGCCGTCGAACGGGGCGGTAATGGTGGCGCGCTCCCGCTCGTACTTGGTTCTTTCCACCGCCACCCTCGCTCCGTCCAGGCCGGATCGGATCTGGGCATTCTTGAGCCGCTCCCCGGTCACCGCCTTGCCGGTGACGATCGAGTCGGGAATCGTGTTCTCCAGCAGCGAGAGCTGGGCCTGCGCCAGCTTCGCCTCGGCGTCGCTCACCGCCATGTCCAGCGGCCGAGGGTCCACCTGGATCAGCGCCTGGCCTTTCTTCACCCGGTCTCCCGGACGCACCAGCACCGCGGTGATGGTGCCCTGGGTCTCGCTCTTGAGATCGCTCACCGCCTCCGAGCGGATCTGCCCCGTGGTCACCACCGAGAGGATCAGATCGCCCTTGCGGACCTCCTGTCCCACCACCGGGAGTGCCAGTGGCGCGCCGCCGGTGCTGTCCGCGACTCCCGCGGGTTTGGCCGCGGCATCGGGCGTCTTGTCATTGCACCCCACCGCGAGCGTCAGGGCCACGAACAGACCCAGCCGGCGCCGGTGCGCCCTTGCGCCTTTGCGTCTTCTCACAGCGTCCTCCCCAGAATCGCTTCGATCTGCGCCTTGGCGCGCAGGTAGTCGTATCGCGCCGAGACGGCGTCGATCTCCGCATTGCTCAACGCGTCCTGCGCGGCATTCAGTACGGTGATGTCGATCGAGCCGAGCCGGTAGCGCTCGGTCTGGACCCGCGCGCTGACCCGGGCGGTTTCGAGGTTCTGCGCGGTGAGCGCGGCCCGCTGCTCGGCGGCATAGAGTGCGGCGAGCTGCGAGGTGAGCGCGGAGCCGGCCTGGCGCCGCGCGTCCGCCTCACGGGAGACCGCGGTTTCCAGCGCGACCTGCCGCGTGATCAGGTCGCGCTCCCGGCCGAAGCCGTTGAACAACGGCCAGGAAAATCCCAGGTTGACGTTGCGCCCGTTGAACAAGGCGAAGTCGCTGCGGTCCGAGCCGCTGAACGAGGTTCCCGCGGAGAGCGACACCCTCGGCAGGTAGACCGACCGCGCGATCGATACGCCGGCCTTGGCGGCGCGTACTTGCGCGAGGGCACGGATGACGGCGGGCGAGCGGTCCTGCGCCTCTCCCATCAATGCCGTCGTGTCGTTGATGGTCGCGACCTGGAAGAGCGAGGAATCGGAGACCGCCGCCACCCGCCCGTCCAGGCCGACCAGCCGGGCCAGGATCGCTTCGGCGTCGGCGAGCACTCGCTCCTCCGACAGGAGGGCGAGCCGCGCACGGGTCAGGTCCACCACCGCCTGGAGCCT
>JBEPVJ010000216.1:0-4880 GCA_041691095.1 Gemmatimonadales bacterium | reverse complement strand
CGCCTGCCCCACTTGGCCCGGCTGGTGAAATCGGGTGGCGCCGGTCGCGCCATCACCTCGTTTCCGTCCACGACCAGCGTCTCCTACCTCCCCTTCCTCACCGGCTGCACCCCGGGCCACTGCAACATCCCATCGATTCGATGGCTGGACCGCAGCACCTACGACGGGCGCTGGTGGCGCAGCCGCGCCGCGGTGCGGAGTTACTGCGGTTACCAGGCCGGCATGCTCGACGCCGATATCTCGCCGGAGGTGCGCACCATCTTCGAGCTGGTGCCCGAGAGCATCGCCATTTTCACGATGATCTCCCGTGGCCTCGTGCCGCATCGCAACCCCGCCAGTGTCGAGCGGCAATTCTGGGGCGCGCTGGCACATTACGCCCTCTGGCACCAGCCCTCGGACGATGCGGTGGCCAACCACCTCCTTCAGGCGGTCGAACAACCGGCCCGTTTTGTATTCGCGCAGTTTCCCGCGGTCGACGGCTACACCCACCAGACCCACCCCCAGGCCGAGCGGGTGGTCCGCTCCCTCCACCTGGTGGACGGAGTAATTGGACGACTGCGGGACCGCCTGGCCGCCCGGGGCCAGCTCGACGACGTCCTGATCCTGATGGTGAGTGACCATGGCGCCTCCGTCGTCCGCGAACATTTCGATCTCGCCGAGTGGTTCCGCGAGCAGGGCATACCCACGATGGCCCATCCGGTGCTCTGGCAAAAGGAGCCCGAGGCCGCGGTGATGGTGGCTGGTAACGGATCGGCGATGGTATATGCCCAGCCCGATGTGCCGCGAAGGGAGCGGTGGCCGATGGAGCGGCTGCGCCATCCCGACACCTTTGGCTCTCGGGAAGACCTGATCGAGCGCCTGGTGGCAGAGCCGGCGGTGGCGATGGTCGCGGCGGACGCGGGCGGCGGGCGGGTTACCTTGGCGGATGCGACCGGGGAGGCGACGCTCTCGCGGGGAAACGGCACCATTGGATACCGGCGCGGCAGCGGAGACCCCCTCCGAATCGGGGGAGAGCGGGAGGCGACCGATCGTGAATGGCTCACCGCCACCTTCGACGATCGGATGCCGGACGCCGCGTATCAGCTGCTCGATCAGTTTCGCGCCGACCGAACCGGAGACCTGGTGGTGGTGGCCAACGAGGGCTACGACTTTCGGGCCCGCTTCGAAGTGCCGGAGCACAAAGCCGGGCACGGAAGCCTGATCCGCGCCCACATGCATACGCCGCTCTGGTCCAACCGGCCGCTGAGCGACATCCCGTTGCGTACCATCGACATCTTTCCCACTATGCTCGACTGGATGGGAGTACCACTTCCCGCCAATCTCGATGGCGAGCTGGTCTGGAGACTATAGGGCCAGCCGGTAACCCGCCTTGCGCACCGTGAGGATATGGACCGGCCGCGAAGCGTCGGCCTCCAGCTTGCGTCGGAGCTCCGCGATGTGGGTATCCACCGTTCGGCTCAGCACGTCGGTCTGATACCCCCACACCTCCCGCATCAGCTCGCTGCGCGACACCACCGAACCCTGCCGCTCCCAGAGTGCGAGGAGCAGGTCCAGCTCCTTCGGCGCCAGGGAGACCGCGGCGCCGCGCCGCTCCACCACCCGCGTCCCGGAGTGAATGACCACTTCTCCGAACCGCAGGGTGGTCTTGCCGACTGGCACCAGCGCGGCACCCCGGCGCAGCAGCGCTTCGACCCGGGCCAGCAGCTCCAGCACACCGAACGGCTTGGTGACATAGTCGTCCGCGCCAAGCTTGAGCCCACGCACCTTATCGGCTTCGGCATCGCGGGCCGTCAGAATCAGGACCGGCATGCGGCCGCCGCGCTCCCGCAGCGCTTTCAAGACCCGGAATCCGTCGAGGCCAGGAAGCGTCAGATCCAGAATGACCAGGTCGGGCAGCCACCCGATCGCACGGCTGAGTCCGGCGGTGCCGTCCTCGGCGACCTCCACCTCATAGCCCTCGATCTCGAGATTGTTGCGGAGTCCGTAGGCCAGGTCGAAGTTGTCCTCGATCACCAGGACGCGGGTCATCGAGGCAGTTCCACCACGAATCGGGCCCCCCCAACTTCAGCGCCTTCGACTCGGCAGACGCCACCCAGCGCGGTGACCAGCTCACGCACGATCGCCAGCCCGATACCACTGCCCGCCACCGAGGACTGGATGTCGCGGTCCAGGCGGACGAAGCGTTCCCAGATCTTCTCGCGAGAGTCGCCGGGCACACCGGGCCCGCGGTCCTCCACCAGGAGTCGCGCGCTTCCGGGCGCTGCCTCGAGCGCGATGCGAATCGTCGAGCCTGCCGGCCCGTACTTGGCGGCATTGTCGAGCAGGTTGAGCAGAATCTGGCGCAGGGCACTGGGGTCGATCCGCGCGGGAACCCTGTCGGGAATGTCCGCGACCAACGTCATGCGCCGGGCCGCTGCGAGCGGGGTGAATCCCTCGACCAGCTGGTGCACCAGCTGACTCAGGTCGATGTCTTCGGGATGAAGCTGAAGATGGTTTCGCTCACCCCGGGCCACGTGCAGGAGATTGTCCACCAGGTGAGACAGTCGCCGCGCTTCCTGGTCCAGAATCTCCAGCGACCGGTGCCGCTCCTGTTCGGAGCGTATCCGCCCCAGCAGAAGCGTTTCGGTGAACATCCGGATCTGGGCCAGCGGAGTCCGCAGCTCATGGGAGACGCTGGCCACGAAGTCGCCGCGCAGCCGGGCCAGGTCTTGCTCCCGCCGGAGCTGCACGATCGCAGTGGCCACCAGGACACCGGTAATCCCCAGCAAGCCGAGCACCAGCGGCAACCTGGACCGCGGCAACCCACCGATAATCAGCTGGCGAGCCACTGCGGGCCGGAGAGTGACCTCGGCCAGCGCGCCGCCGAACATGGGGTCAAAGGCATGGATGGCCCAGAACGGGGTCTGGTAGTGCCCCGACGCGAAGACCGGCTGGCTGTCGGGAGCGAGGACCCGAACCGCGCCGAGCGAATCGATCAAGACGCCGCCGGTGAGCGACGCGGGGAGCAACGGAGCGTTTCCCGCCACCTGGCGAAAGATGCGCGCAAGGGTGTCGGGGCTGAGCAGAAATCCGAATGCGACCGAAGGAGTGCCGCCAGAATCGCGCGCCAGAGTGTAGATCGCCACCAGACGATGCCCGGACGGGCCGCTCCAGGCCATCGCGAGATACCAGTCGCGCCGATAGACCAGCCTGGCCTGCGCGCCAACGCTTTCCGAGATCCAGCGGAGGACTGCGGAATCAATCGCCGGCTTTGAATCGACGACGCCGTCATGCAGGGACAACCGGAACAATGATTCGGTGGACCGCAGCAGGCCTAGACCTTGAGCGTCGGCGGGCGACGGCAGCGATTCGGGAAGTATTCCGTCCGGCCGGCCAGCGCCGGCCTCGCGCAACTGATTCAACACCGGATAGGCGGCTGTCGCGAGCCGCTGCTGGACCCGGACGGCATACTGCTCCGCGGCGAACGCGGCGTAGTCCCTGAGGACCCCTTCAGCAGTGGTGCGCTGATAGGCGGCCGAAGCCTGGGCCATAAGTGCCAGCACCGTTGCAAGCACCAGCGTGAGCCCGAGCGCCGCTGCCACGAACAACGTCCTGGGGCTCGAAGCCCGGATCGCACCGGTTTTCATCGTGTAAACATCAAGCTAGCACGCTGCGACCGGTGCGGCTCCGCCCTGACGCATTCCTGACATCACACCCGGAGGAACCTATTTCGATGCGGCGGCGACCAGCTCCTTGATCCGCGAGGCAACCCGTTCCGCGGAGGGCGGATCGAAGTTGGAGAGCACGATGACGGTGTACCCCGTCGTGGCATTGCTGACGACCGAAGCGTTGACTCCCGGCGAGCCGCCCAGCCAACCGAAGTTTCTCGGGACGGGCCCAGCGTCACCGCCCTGGTCCCGCGGCTCTCGCCGGGTAACGAACCAAGTGGTCAGCTCGGGGGTGAGCAGCTTGTTCTGGTGGACCGCCATCGCGAACCGAAGCAGATCGGGCGCGGTGGAGTATCCCCCACCCGCCGAACTTCCCCGCCCCGGAAGAGTGGCGCTGTTGTCATGCCTCGCCGCACCGCCTGGCGAATCATCTCGGGTATAGCCGATGGCCCGATTGGGAATCGCCGCGTCCAGCTCGTACGAATCGGTGGAGCTCATTCCGGCCGGCTTGTAGATGTGTTCCCGCACGTAGTCGTAGTAGGTCTGGCCCGACAGGCGCTCGACGATGGCGCCGAGCACGACGTATCCGCCGTTGGAGTACTGCCGCTGGGTGCCCGGCTCGAACTCCAGCGGCTTGTCGGCAAAGAGCGCCATGAAGTCCCGGGTCGTGCGGACACGATGCGGCGCGACATTGAATTCCGGACCGAAGAAATCTCCAATCCCCGATTGCATGGTGAGCAGCTGGCGGACCGTGACCTTGGCGGCCGCCTGGCGGTTGGGGTAATCCGGGAGAATCTTGCCGAGGGTGTCGTCGAAGGAGAGCCGGCCCTCGCCGATGAGCTGCCCGATCGCCACCTGGGTGAACAGCTTGTTGTCCGATCCCAGGTTGAACTTGGTATCGAGCCTATTCGGCGCTCCCGACTTCGCGTCGGCCGTTCCATAGGCGCGCGAGACAATCGGGGCTCCTTCCTTCGCCACGAGCACCACGCCGGAGAATTCATCCTTCGTGACGACCTCGGCCACGTATTTCTCGATGGCCGGGATCAGCTCGCCAGGCGCGAGCCGCTCATCGGAAGGTCCCGGCATCGCGGCGCGCTGCGGAGCCGGTGGCTCGGCATCCTCCACGCTGAGGCCGAGCAGCTTCCCGGGCGGATCGTGCTCAAACTCGAAGGAGATCTTTCGCCACTCGTTCCGGCGGGTGTGGAACAATCCGGTTACCGAGTCCCTGTCTCT
>JBEPVJ010000215.1:0-4881 GCA_041691095.1 Gemmatimonadales bacterium | reverse complement strand
CAAGCTCACGGATCACGACCTGGGCGCCGCCGATCGGCTGCCCATTCAGATCCGTAACCTTGCCCGTGATGGTCGCCTGCGCCTGGGCCTTGCCGGCAGCCAGGACCAGCAGGGCGCCAACCCCTGCCGTGCGCAGAAGAGAGGTGAAGGCCGATCTCCTATTCATAGATACCCTCGGGTGAAGAGAGGTGAGACTGGAACTGCTGCTGCGACTGCATACCAATTGGGTGAGCAGATCAACTGAGCAAGGGCAGGTTCCGTACCTCGCAGACCGACAGTCTATGCCTTTGACCGGCAACAACTTGTCAGTACGCCCCAGACTCGGTCGTGTCAGAGGGACACGCTGGTAGGGTGCGGGTTCGTGTCCCTCGGACACAGTGATGGCATTTCGTTGAGAATTCCCAGGGGGCCGGGAATGGCCCATAAGGTGCTCCCGGTTTGGGCTTTGCGCAAGAACTGGATGCCACGCCCCTTTCCGCGCGAGCCAGGGTCGCCTACTCTTTAATTCTCCGCCGGACCGTCCAAGCCGGCGCAAGAAGGAGCCTGTATGAAGCTCACCGCACTGTTCGTCGCGTCCTTGCTCGCGCTGCCCGGCACCGTGGTCGCCCAGGGAGGAACCTCCGGGATCATCGGACATATCTTCGACGAGCGCACCAACGAGGCCTTGTCTCAGGGAATCATCATCGTCGATTCGGTCCGCCGGGCCATCCAGATCTCGAGCCAGGGCCGCTTCGTCGTGTCAGGCCTCCCCGTCGGCCAGCACCGGATCGAGCTACGCGCTATCGGCTACCGTCCTTATGTGCGGGCCTTCAATACCCTGGAGGGCCAGGTGGCCGAGCTTCAGTTCGGGCTGGTGTTCACCGGGGCGCAGCTCCCCGACATCGCGGTCGAGGCCCGGAACTCCAAGCTCCTTCCCCGCTTTGCCGAATTCGAGAAGCGGCGAGTGAACGGCCTGGGGCTCTACATAACCCGGGAACAGATCAAGGCCAAAGGCTACATGAACATGGGAGACGCCCTCAAGTCGATGTCGGGCGTCCGGGTCGACTGCGGCGCAGTGGACTGCAGCATCCGCATGGCGCGGTCCACCGCCGGTTGCGGCCCCACCTTCTACGTGGACGGCCGGGTGGCGCGCAACTTCGCCAGCGATACCCCGATCAGCGACGTGCAGGGCATCGAGGTGTATCGCGGGGCGGCGGAGATGCCGGGTGAGTTTGCCGGCGCCGGCGCCATGTGCGGGGTCGTCGCCATCTGGACCCGCGCCGCTCCATGACGCTGCGGCGACTGCTTGTGCCGGCCCTCCTGGTCGGCGTCACCCCCGTCCTCAGCGCCCATGACCTCTTTCTCACCCTGACCACCTGGTTCGTCCCGGCGCGGTCCAGCGTGTCGATCGTGGCGTTGAACGGCACCTTCACCAAGAGCGAAAACAGCATCGCCCGGCCCCGCATCGGGGATCTCTCCCTGGTCAGCCCCGCGGGGCGCAAGGCGCTCGATACCACCGCCGTTTCCGCCGCGGGAACCCGCACCGTCATCACGCTCCACACCGACGCCGAGGGCACTTACGTCGCCGGGTTATCCACCCGGGCCAGCGAGCTGGCCGAGAAAGCCGACGCCTTCAACAAGTATCTGGCCGAGGAGGGGATCGGCCCCGCGCTGGCCGAGCGCAAGACGCTGGGCGAGCTGGGCAAGCCGGTGCGGGAGCAGTACTCCAAGCACGTAAAAACAATCTTCCAAGTGGGCAAAGCGCGAAGCGACGGCTGGAACACCGTGCTCGGCTACCCGGTAGAGATCGTCCCGCTGCGCAATCCCTACGCGCAGACTCCCGCCGACACGATGCGGTTCCGGATCCTGATGGATGGCGCGGCGTCTCCGGCGGGCCAGGAAGTGCTGACCGGCGGGCGCACAATCAAGGGCGTCATGCGCCCCGAGCGAACGCTGCGGACCGATGCCAAGGGCGAGGTCACGGTGGCCCCCGGCCCCGCCGGCGTCTGGTACGTGAAATTCATCCGGATGACCCGTACCGGAAAGCCGGGCATCGACTACATCTCCCAATGGGCGACGCTCACCTTTGCAGTGGCACCGGCGCCCGGAAAGACGCCCTGATCGTGCGTCAGGCTCTGGCGGGTTCTTTGGTACTGGCGGCGCTGGCCTGCGGTGGCACCAAGGGGCCTGCCGCGCCGCCGCCGGTGGAATCCATCGTGCGGAACGATCGCAGCGCCGACATCGGGCGGGCCTCACTGCGCCAGCAGGGTGACAGGATCGAACTATCGGTGCGGGTGACCGGATTGAAGCCCGGGCGGCACGGGATGCATCTCCATGGCGCGGCCCTCTGCGCCGGGCCGGCCTTCACCACCGCCGGCGCTCACCTCAACCCGTCAGGCGCGAAGCACGGCCGGCTCAACCCCCAGGGGCATCACCTCGGAGACTTGCCAACCTGGTGGTGGATAAGAACGGCAAGGGAGACGCCAGCGTGGACGTGAGCGGCGCCGAGGCCGCCAAGGGACTCATGGGATTTGTCGGCCGCGGGTTATCCCTCGTAATCCATGCCGATCCCGACGATGAGAAGACCGACCCGAGCGGCAGCAGCGGCGCCCGGGTGACCTGCGCCGCGTTCAAGCCCTAGCGAGCATGTTCTTGATGGGCCGGATCAGCAGCGCCATCACCACACAAAAGAACAGCGCCGTGACAGTCACTGCCCCGAAGAGCTTGGGCAGCGAAAGCGATTCGTAGAGCCCCGCCGCGGAGCCGGCAATCTTGTTCCCCACCGACGTCGCCAGGAACCAGACCCCCATCATCAGCCCCACCACCCGGGTTGGGGCCAGCCGGGTCATCGCCGAGAGGCCGACCGGGCTCAGGCACAGCTCGCCGATGGTGTGACAGAGGTAGGTGATGATCAGGAACATCGGGCTCACCTTCTGCCCGCTGGACGCCGCGATCGCGGCGAGGATCATCACGCCAAAGCCAGCGCCGAGGAAAAAGAGCGCCAGGGAAAACTTGGCCGGGCTCGACGGATCCCGAGGTCCCATCTTGAGCCAGATCCATCCGAACACCGGCGCCAGAATGATGATGAAGGCCGAGTTGACCGACTGGAGCCAGCTGGCCGGATAGCTGATACCGAAGATGGTGTTCTCGGTCTGCCGCTGCGCGAAGAGAGTCAGGGTCGAGGCCGCCTGTTCGAAGGCGGCCCAGAAGACGCAGGCGCCCAGAAAAAGCACTGTGATCACCACCAGCCGTTTCCGCTCGTCGGGAGTCCAGTCGCCCGCGAGAAAGAGCCAGGCGAAGAAGGCCACCACCACGGTAATCAGCAGATAATCCATCCAGCGACCGATGCTGGTGGCGGTCAGCACGATGGTGCCATTGTGGGCCAGCACACCAATGATCGCCACGACCGCCACGATCGCGCCGACACTCAGCAGGAGCTTCTTTCGCGCCGCGGAGAGCAGCTCGGGCGTGGGCGAACCGTACACCGGAATGCCGTTGTTGCCGAGGCGGTGCCCGGTCACGACGTACTGGATCAGACCGATTGCCATGCCGACCGAGCCGACCCCGAAGCCGAAGTGCCAGGAGAGTGCCGGGTTAATGCCCACGCTGGCCAGGAAATGCTGGAAGCCGGTGCCCTGGGCCAGCCAGCCGCAGATCAGCGGGGAGAGGAAGGCGCCGAGGTTGATACCCATGTAGTAGATCGAGAAGCCGGCATCCCGGCGGGTGTCTTCCGGCGTGTACAGCGTTCCAACCAGCGCGGAGATGTTCGGCTTCAGCATGCCGGTGCCCAGCGCAATCAGGATCAACCCGGGCACTAGGAAGGTGCCGCTGTTGGGCATCGCGAGGGCCGCCTGCCCCAGCATGATCAGCACACCGCCCCAGAACACGGTCTTTCGAAGGCCGAGCACCTTATCCGCGATCCATCCGCCAGGCATCGACATCAGGTAGGCCGAGGCGGCATAGGTCCCGTAGATCGCACCGGTCCGCTCGACGTCGAAGCCCAGCCCCCCGGTGGCGAGCGACGCGGTCATGAAGAGCACCAGGATCGCGCGGAGGCCGTAGAAGCTGAAACGCTCCCACATTTCGGTAAAGAACAGTGTAGATAGTCCGGCGGGATGGCCGAAGAAGGCGGTGTCCTGATTTTTGGGCACGAGAACTCCCGTTAAGGTGTCTTGCCGAGCTTCTTCTTCAGCATCTCCAATTGCGCCTTCACCGCCTGTTCATTCGTTTCCCGGTTCGACCGCGACTTGAGCTCGTCGAGATCCCGGTCCGAGCCATCGGTCTCCAGCATCGGCCCGGGGCCCGAACCGGCGCCGGGCAACCCGTCGCGCACGGCCTTGTAACGCGCCGCCAGCGTTTCGTACTCCCGCTCGGCATAGGCGAGCTCATCCCGGATCACGCCGACCTTCCGCTCCAGCAGGATGACTCGCTCCCGGTGACGCGAAGTGTATTCCGTGGCGATCCGCACCGTTTCTGCGTCTCCGATGCCGGCCGCCAGGCGGCCCCGCCGCTCGGCGTCGGTCTCCTGCTGCCGCTCCACGACGAGCTCCCGCTCCGCCTTCGACAGCGCGTCCCGGTGCTGGCCTACGACCACCTTGAATTCCACCAGTGCGGCGTGCAGACCAGACGCCCCGGCATGGCGGTCGGAAGAGAGTCCCTGGCTGGCAAGCAGGCTGTCGAGCCGGGCGCGTATGTCGTCGAGACCCATCGGGTCCATGGGGGCGGGTGAAGTTCAATGTTACTGCGACGATGTATCTTTGGGAATGTTCCCGAAGCTCATCGCGCTCCCCGCGCTCGCCGCCGTGGTACTGACCGCCGGCTGTGCCTCCGCCAACTCGGGCAACTGGGGCTGCGGGATCTCCGCGGTCGCCGGCCAGAGCCTGATCCTCGAGGAGTTTACTC